>JANOJN010000315.1:0-6561 GCA_031418775.1 Acidimicrobiia bacterium | reverse complement strand
GCGGATTCGACACCCACGAGAACCAGCGCAAGGCCAACAGCAGCGGCGTCGAATGGCATACCGGCCTCTGGATGGACATCGACGATTCGCTGAATCAGTTCTTCTCCCTCCTGTCGCCGACGAACCGTCGTCGCGTCACGGTCGTCATCTACTCCGAGTTCGGCCGTCGGGCGGAGATGAACGGCACGTTCGGCACCGATCACGGCGCCGGCAGCGTCGCGCTCGTCATCGGCGACAACGTGAAGGGTGGGCGTTACGGCGAATACCCGTCGCTGCTGGATCTCCGCGACCCGGAGTCTGGCGGAGGCGGGAACCTAAAGTCGTCGGTCGATTTCCGTCAGCTCTATGCGACGATCCTCCAGGGATGGCTGGGAGTGGATCCTGTGCCGATCATCGGCGCGCAGCATCAGGTGCTGCCCATGTTCGCGGCGGCACCGGGCGACGTGCCCGGCCAGACCACGACGACATCGACATCGACATCGACGAGCACGTCGACCTCTACGACGTCCACTTCGACGACCATCGCCGCAACCACGTCGACCATTGCGGGCACGACGACCACCGCGACCCCCACGACCGTGGCCAATCCGACGACGTCAATTGTGACAACCACCACCGTTGCTTCGACGACTCCTACGACGACGACTTCTACGACGACGACTCCTACGACGACGGCGCCGACCTCGACGGTCGAGACCACGTCCACCCTCGCGCCGACGACGGTCGCGCCGACGACGGTCGCGCCGACGACCGTGCCGCCTACGGTGGCCACGTCCACGACGTCGATACCGGCGACGACCGTCGTGGCAACCACGACGACCGGACCGTCCACCACCACGACGACGGCGCCCGACCGACGGCCCGTGCCGCCCAACCCGACAACCACGCCGAGCCCCGGGACTCCGGACTCCGTCAACACGGTCGTTGAGACGGTGGTCCCGCCGGCACCGCCGCCCGCCGAAGCCGGCAGCGGGTCGAGCACGTCGACAACGTCGGCGCCCCGATCGTCGACGACAGTCGAGCCGCCCGTCTCTTCGACGACGATGGGTTCGACGACGACGTCTGCGCCCAGGGGCGACCCGACGTCGACCACACGGCCGACCACACTGCCGAGCCCGAGGAAGAGCACGAGAAATCGGCCGCCGACGACGACCCGCAAACCCCCGTCCCGGCTCGCCCTGAAAGAGCCCGAACGCAAGAAGGCCAAGGCGAAACGATCCGCCGCGACGGAACGACCGAAGTCGACGACCTCGATCGTCAGCAGACTCCGCAAACGCTGAACTTGAACGCCGCGCCCGGGCCGCAACCCGGCCGGTGGTGACGGGCCTGGCTGATACCGTCTGGCCATGGTCACCGCTGCCCGTCTCATCGACGATCTCAGCCCTTCGGAAGTGGAGCGGGCGGAGCGAGTCGATGCAATCCTTTCGGCGCTTGCCGGTGCCGCTCAGGAGGCCGACCGCACGGCGACGTTTCCGCCCGCACACGTCCGGCTCCTGGGTGATGCCGGCTTACTCGGACTGATCGTCCCGGAACGCTTTGGTGGTCTCGGCGGTGGTCTTCGCGATCTGACCGGAGCGGCGTTCGCGATGGGCACCGCGTGCCCATCCACGGCGCTGGCGTTCTTCTTCCACTGCTCGAGCGCGAGTCGCGGACTGCTTCCCCTCGAAGCGCTTGATGCCGGGCTGTTCGCGGCCGAGGATGCCCTGCAGGTCCGAGCATTCGCCGAACGCGTGCTGCGGGGCATGGGTGCCGGACAATGGCTTGCCAACTTCGCGTCCGAGTCAGGGAAGACCGAGGGTGCGAACATCACCATCAACACCGAAGCCCGACACGTTGAGGGCGGATGGATGCTCAACGGGGTGAAGTCCTTCGGCTGTGCGACGGGAGTCGCCGACAACTACCTGGTCACCGCGAAGCGAACCGACGTCGATGGGGTCGCGGGCCTTTCGCTGTTCATTGTTCCTCGCACCACCATCGGTGTGAGCGAGCGGGCACGTTGGGACGGGCTCGGCATGCGGGCGAGCGCGAACCACGGCATCGTGCTCGACGGCGTCGTTGTCCCGGAAGAGAACGCGTTGGCCATACCGAACGCGTTCATCACGATGACGCAGGTCAGCCGCGGCTCGTTCGTCGGGAACCAACTTGCTGTGGGTGCTATCTATCTCGGCGCCGGCCAAGCGGTCTACGACTACGCGCTCGGCCATCTCGCAACGACAACTTTTTCCGACACCGGTGCATCGATCGGCACGGCACCGTTTCAGCAGCAGCTCATCGGTGAGATGACGGCCGATCTCGAGACGGCGAAGCTGTGGATGCGCCGCCAGCTGTGGCTGGAGGCGACCGAACCGCGGCCGACCTCCAAGGCCGAGGAGGTCAAGTCGTGGCGGCTCGCCAAGGGGCAGGTGTGCGAGGCTGCTTTCCGCGTCGGCACCACGGCGCTCAAGGCGTGCGGCACGTCGAACGCCACGCTCGACGGCATCGTCGGGAGATCGCTGCGCGATCTCGCGATGGGACTGGTGCAGGCGTTTCCGGCCGAGAAGGGTCAGCTCGAGGCGGCATCGATGGTGCTGACCGGGCAACGCCAGAACGAGTTCGGCAGCCAGCGTTGAGCCTCCCCGAGATGGACGTCCGAGCCAACCTCCATGCGATGGTCGGCGTCTGGCATGACCGTTTGACGGGCTTCCACCCGGACGGTTCCGCGATGGAGTTCGACGCGCACGGCGGCACCCCCGGTCCGTTTCCCTACGAGAACTTGGTCTACATCGACTTCGACGGCGAGACGTACCGCCAAACCAACGTGTCGATCGTCGGTCGTCCGTTGAACGTCCGATCGTTCAGCGCGCATATGGTCGATGGCGTTCTCGCCTTTGGCGAGCTCGGCCATGGCGACCCGGGCCATGTCGGCGTGAGCGGCGGGCCGGGCGTGCTCGTCTTCACACCCCGCGTCATCGACGAGTCGTTACAGCGATTCAGTGATCCCGACTTCATCCTTCTCCTGGGACCCGACCTCACCCGCCCGACCACGCGTATGCGGGTCACCACGCTGTACCGCCACGGCGTGATTCGCCGAGTGCTCCGCGTCGAGGGCGACCGGGTGGGCGACGACCCGCGGGTGCGGCATGTGCTCGATCCGCGCGGAGTCGACGGGCCGGTGCACGAGCCGCCGAGCTCGACGAGTGTCTACGAAGCGCGATGACGTTCGTGCGCCGAAGGCCGCTCCCGTTTCCAGAGGGGCGTTTCCCAACATTGGTGTTTCATGGTTGGTCGTGGCCGACCGCGGCAGTGGCCAGGTACGCGAGTGCTTCGGCTTCCGAGTAGACCTCGGCGTACTTCTGCTGAAGGTCGAACAGGTTCGCCTCGTGCACCGTCGCCGAGCGATCACCGCAGGCGTCTCGCACGACGATCGGAACGAAACCGTGCTGGCAGGCATCGAGGGTGGTGGCACGCACGCAGCCGCTGGTCGATACACCGGAGATGAGGAGGGTGTCGACACGCATCGCCGTGAGCGTGGATGCCAACGACGTCGCGAAGAATGATGACGCGTATTGCTTGGTCACGACGACGTCGGCCGGGGTCGGCACGATCGGTTCGACGAACTCGCCGAGACGATTGCCCGCTTCGAAGCAGCTCAGGGCGCCGACCTTGCGGAAGAACACCCCGCCGTCGGCACCACCGCGCCGATAGCGCACGGTGGTGAAGATGACCGGGACGTGATCGGCCCGAGCCGCCTCGATCAATCGGGCCACGGACAGCAGGACGGACGAGGCGACGGGTTCGCCGAGGTACAGCGGAGCGTCTGGCTCGAAGTAGGCCTTGGTCATGTCGATGACGATGAGCGCCGGACTGGTACCGGGCGTGAGTCCCTGGCCGAAACCTGCGCGGGCATAGTCGGCGTGGAGGTCCGAGGCCGAAGTCATGCTGCAATCATTGCCTGTCGTGGCCGATACGCGGAACCACGATGTCGGGCCTCGAACGGGCGCACCCGCGGATCCAAGGACGGCGATGCGCGGGTCGCGCGACCTGGAGCTAGCGTCTCGCTCCATGGCCCAAGAGTCGCTTCAGCACGTCACGGAATTGCTCGACTCCGGAACGGTCGACAACACCGAGTGGTTCCACAAACTCTGGGCCATGACGGCGGAACTCCGGGCGCGCGTGGACGCCAAGTTTCCGGGTCTCGTCCGTGACCCGAGCTCGCTTCCCCACGACAGCTATGCCAGTCAGGCGGGCGGGCCACAGGGGCACATGAGTACATGGGTAGGCGAACCGATCGATTGGATGGTGCACTCGAACCTCGTCAACCCGACGATCGGGTTCTGCAACATGCATCTCTCGATGTGGCTCGGCCCGACGGTGAAAGTGCCGCATTGCGCGTTCGCGTTCGGCACGTTCCCCGACCTGTTCCTGCTCGGTGATTTCCCCGCCCGTACCGACACCATCATCGATACCGAGCACCTCTTCACGTACTACGAGTCGGTCAACGCGTTGTGGCTGAAGCACCGAGCGAACGAGAACCTACGGCCGTTCACGAGCCGTGCGCTCTATGTCCGCGACACACTGTCGGAAACGGCCTTTTGCTTCCTCGCCGACCGCACCGAGGAGAACTTCACGACGTACCGCGAGATCGCCAACGGGATGCTCGACATCTGGTTTGCGTGGCTCGATGCGGCGCTCCCCACACCGCTGGCGGAGCAGGGGGTGTTGGCCGAACGAGACCTCAAGGTCCGTCGCTATGCAGCCGAGCTCGACCCGGCGAATGCGCTCGCCGTTCGGTTTTTCGGCGAGGAGAAGGTCGCCCAGCTAGAGCGGCAGTTGTGGGGTGGCGACCGCGTCCTTCCGCGTATCGGTGGCTTCCGCAACGAATGCGCGCCGCCGGCGATGCGTCCGTCGAACTACTGACTGACCGTCGACGTCTCTCGGTCAGAGCTGCCCGGTTCGTCAGGCGAGGACCGCTCGGGCCACGAGGTCGGTGCCGAACGCCGTGAGGATCGCCAGGTAGAGCATGCCGGTCGCCGCCATCACCGCGGAGTAGAAGCGCTCGCGCAGCACGATGCGTGTGGTGAACACGAGTCCGCCGGTCATAAGCGCGCATCCGATCCAGAACCAACCGAGCATGCCTCCATAGGAATCGCTGATCGAGCCGTTGATCACCGAGATCATGCCGGTGGGCACCAACAGGAGGGCAACCTCGATCGGCCAGAGCCGCAGGAGCCAGTCGTTGATCTCCCCGATCGGTTTGCGGGAGAGACCGGGCTGCACGAGGTACCAGTGGCCGAGGAGCATGGCGTCGGACACCGCGCCCAAGAACAGAGCGCCGACGATCGTGCGGGCGACGCTGAGCGCACCGTCGCCGCCACCGTTCGGTGCCGCCGCCCATCCGCCGGCGATGAGCCCGATGAGCCCGATGGCGGGTGCGACGAGATCGAGGAACGGCGGGAACTCGGGGCCATAGGAGACGTCACGCTCGACGGTTTCCGACGCACGGCCGAACTGATCGCGCATCTGCATTGCAGCGCTGGCAGGACCTCCGTCGGCCGGCAAATCGGCGACGACGACGTTGCCCGCCCCGGTCATCGCGGAAACCCGTTCCTGCTTGCGGGTCGCCTCCTCGCGTTGTCGTTGGACGCCGGCCTTGCGTCGTCGGAACGAAACGGCGAAGGCACCCAGAGCAGCAACGGCGACCGCTGCCGACGCGACGTCCCGGACGACGACGCGCTCGGTGTACCACGACGCAGCGAGGGCCCCCGCGGCGAAGATCGCGTACGTCCAGCGCAACAGCCATCCGTAGCCGAGTCCGACGAGGCGGTGTCGTGTGGTCACCCAGAGGAAGAACAGGCCGCCGGTGGACCATTGGAGGAGCACGAGTGCGCCGTCGAGGCGGATCATGGTTGTGGTCCGGTTGGTGTTGCGAGCACTGGAGCGCAGCGGAGGGGCGCAGCGCCGGAGAGCGCAGCGCCGTCGTCGGTCACGCTTCGACGACGACGAGGCGGTGGTCGGCCTCGTTGAGGGGGAGGGGACCGTCGTCGGTGGCGACAACGATGTCCTCCAGGCGCATGCCCCATTTTCCGGTCACGTAGATCCCCGGCTCGACGGAATACGCATGACCGGCGGCGAGCGGCAACGCGTTGCCCTCGACTATGTAGGGGTCCTCGTGCTCCTCCATGCCGATGCCATGGCCGGTGCGATGGATGAAGTACTGGCCGAAGCCGGCCTCGTCGATCACGCGCCGTGCGGCACGGTCAACGTCCTGGCACGGGGTGCCGACGGTGCCTGCGGCAACACCTGCGGCGTTCGACGCCATGAGCACGTCATACGCTTCGGTCACGTCCGCTGGTGGCTCTCCGGTGAACACACACCGCGTGATGTCCGAGCAGTAGCCGTCCATCGTGCCGCCGAAGTCACAGAGCACGATCTCTCCGGGTCCGATGACGCGTTCGCCGGCGTGGTGATGCGGCGAAGCGGCGTTGGCTCCCGACGCCACGATGGCGAAATTCACGACGTCGTGGCCTTCGGCGATGAGTCGACTCGAGATGTCGGCCGACACCGCGGCCTCCGTCCTTCCGA
>JANOJN010000314.1:0-2866 GCA_031418775.1 Acidimicrobiia bacterium | reverse complement strand
GCCCATGACAGGCAACGAGATGGTCAGTACGCATACGGACCCGCTGGACCTGACGCCGGCGCTCATGTCGCCACTTCAGCCTCACGTGATCGTGCTGTTCGGCGGGGCAGGCGATCTTGCCAGGCGCAAACTGCTGCCGGGTCTCATGCATCTCTGGCAGGCGGGCTTGCTTCCCGAATGCCGCATCGTGGGGACGTCTCTCGAGGCCTTCGACGATGACGGCTTCCGTGCATTCGCCCGCGCCGCGTGCGACGAGTTCAGTGCCCACGGCTTCACCGACACCGAGTGGGCGGCATTCGGCCGGCGCATCTCCTATGTCCCCCAGGACGCCGGTCCTGACGGGCTCGCCGCCGCAGTTGCCGCGGCCGAGGCTGAACTCGGTGGAGAGCCGCGACGACTCCACTACCTCAGCGTGCCCCCCAACGCCGCCCGAGCCGTGATCGCCACCCTCGACCAGGCCGGTCTGGTCGCCCGGTCCCGGATCATCATGGAGAAGCCCTTCGGCATGAATCTGGCCACGTCGAAGACGCTCAATGCGCTGCTGCACGCGACGTTCGACGAGGAGCAGATCTTCCGCATCGACCACTTCCTCGGCAAGGAAGCGGCCCAGAACATCCTCGCGTTCCGTTTCGCCAACGGGCTGTTCGAGCCCATCTGGAACCGCAACCACATCGATCACGTGCAGATCGACGTGCCCGAAACCCTCGCGTTGGAGAAGCGGGTCGGCTTCTACGAGTCGACCGGCGCGTACCGCGACATGGTGGTCACGCACCTGTTCCAGGTGCTCGCCTTCATGGCCATGGAGCCGCCGACCGCACTCGACCCCCGGGCGATCACCGAGGAGAAGAACAAGGTGTTCCGGTCGATGAAGCCGATCGAGCCTGCTCACGTTGTGCGCGGTCAGTACCTCGGTTATCGCGACGAGCCCGGTGTTGCTCCGGACTCCGAAACGGAGACGTTCATCGCGTTGCGCTGCGAGATCGACACGTGGCGATGGGCGGGTGTGCCGTTCTTCCTGCGGACCGGCAAGAAGATGGCCGAAGGTGCACGCATCATCTCCATCGCCTTCCGTGAGCCTCCCAAGAGCATGTTCCCACCGGGATCGGGCGTGGGGGCCCAGGGACCCGACCACCTCACCTTCGACCTGGCCGACGCATCCAAGCTCTCTCTTTCGTTCTACGGCAAGCGTCCAGGTGCCGGCATGAAGCTCGACAAGCTCAGCCTCCAGTTCGCGCTCCATGAGACGGGGCGCCAGGGTGACGTGCTCGAGGCGTACGAGCGCCTGATCCATGACGCGATGAGCGGTGACCACACGCTGTTCACCACCGCCGAAGGCATCGAACGTCTGTGGGAGCTCTCCTCGGGGCTTCTCGAGTCCCCGCCTCCCGTGCGTCCGTACGCCGCCGGGTCCTGGGGTCCGAACGCGATCCATCAGCTCATCGCTCCGTATGCGTGGCGTCTCCCGTTCGAACGGGCGTGGCGGAGCACCTGAGCAGTGCCGACGAGCACGCTGGATCGGTGAGGTCGTTCTCCATCGCCTGAGTCGACCGACAATGCGTGACGGACAAGGTTTCCAAAAGAGAATCGTTCGTGCGGGTATAGATGTCGTCAATATCGACTTGCTAGGGTGGCGGTCATTCGACGAGGGGAGCTGACATGAAGATCGGTGCATTTTTCTTCGGGGGCGTGGAGATGAACGACGCCGGCGCCGGTGCGCCGGCACCCATGGATCGGCGCTATGACAACGCCGCGTGCTGGAAAGCCACGCTTGACTACATCGACACCGCCGTGGCCGCCGATCGGCTCGGCTTTGACAGCTTCTGGACGACCGAGCACCACTTCCAGTACGAGGGCTACGAGGTCATCCCCAACGGCATTCTCATCTCGGCCTGGATCGCCGCGCGCACCGAGAAGATCCGCCTCGGCGCGATGTTCAACGTGGTCCCGCAGTGGAACCCGCTGCGCTTGGCCGAGGACTTCTCGACCATGCACAACCTCTCCGGCGGGCGCGGCATCCTCGGCGTCGGTCGGGGCACCGTTCCCCGAGAGCTCCTCCACCTGAACCCCGACCACGTGTCGGTCGGCTCGCAGGACAATCCCGACCAGGCGGCCGATGACATCCGAAACCGCGAGTGGTTCGAGGAGGCGATGGAGATCGTCCGCCGATCGCTGAGCATGGAGAAGTTCTCGTATTCGGGGAAGTACTTCCAGATCCCCCAACCCGGCATTCCCGATCGTGGCTCCACGGTTTCCGAGCTCACGCTCATTCCGCGGCCGGTCTATCCGTACGAGATCTGGCAGGCCGTCACGAGCCCTCCAACCGTGGAATACGTTCCCGTCGTGGACCATGGAGCGGTGTTCTGGAACCAGCACCCGAAGTTCATCAAGCGGATGTGGGACCGCTACGGCGAGCTCCACGAACAACATCACGGAGCTCGCCTTGCTGAGGGTGACAAGCGCATGCTCGTGGTCAGCGTACGCATCGACGACACCCACGAGAAGGCGATGGCGTCGGCACGCAACGGCCACGACGAGTTCTGGAAATTCCTCGGCCCCTACGGCTGGAGCCGCGGGTACATGGGGGCCGATGGTCGGCCTGTGGCCCCCGGGCTCATTCCCACCCTCGAAGTATCGATCGACCAGCGCACCATGCTCGTCGGCACACCCGAAGGCGTGGCGTCGCAGGTGCAGGACTTCCGTGATCTTCTCGGTGTGGAAAGCCTCACGATCTTCCCGCACCTTCTCGGCGACCCTTACTCCAAGGCCGAGGAGCAGATGGAGCGGTTCATGAAGGAAGTTCTTCCGCTCGTGAACTGAGGTTCCCGTCGGACGGCGGCACACGCCCATCGTTCGACGGTCCGGCCGG
>JANOJN010000313.1:0-19762 GCA_031418775.1 Acidimicrobiia bacterium | reverse complement strand
GGGTCTGGTCACTGCGATGCTGCGTCATAGCCGTCCTTGTCGTGGCCCGTTCGTTGACAGGACCTGATCCCACGTTCACTCGTGGTTTCCGGGTCCCATGCACCCACGGGGTGTGTTCTAGCCGTTCAGCCAGCTCGGTTGTAGGACGCCGCCCGGAGCGCATCCGGTTCCCGGTTCTTCGACTCGGCTTCCGTCGGCTTCCGTCGGCGTTCGGACACCCCAGGGAGCGAGAAATGCCTTAGGTGTTCTTCCCCGGATGCCGATAGTTCGTCCGTGTCCTCTCCTGACGGCCGTTTCCGACTGGCCACTGAACGGCTGCAGGCCCGGAGCAGACGGAACCTGACATCGCTGGTGGGCATCGTGATGCTCGTCGGTGGGATCGCCAACGGCGCGCTGCTCGAACGGCCGAAAGCCATCGACAACCTCGACCGGGTACTCGGCGCCGAGGTCGATACCGCAGCGCAGCAACTCGACTCGTTCTACGGCGGCATCTCGATCGCCCTGCGGGCGACTGCTCGGCAAGCCGACCTCGCCGGCGCACTTCGCCCATCGACGGGGATCGCTGTCACTGCGGCCCAGTCCTCGGCCCGCCGGCAGCGGGTCGAGGAGAGCCTCGACTACCTGCAGAACATCTCGTCGCTGCGGCTTGTCTCGCTTACCGTGTTCACCCCGGACGGAACGGCGCTGATGACGACGGGCCGGCCCGAAGCCGGGGCGGCGAACGCCCCCGAACCCGGCCCGGCCACCAACCCGCACATCAGCGCGGCGTTCTGGGGGGCACCCGGGACGATCACGATCTCCAAGCCGCTCGGCATCGGCACTCCGGAACCCGTGATCGCCGTCGCCACTCCCGTGGTCGCCCAGGACGGCCGAAAGGTCGGCGTGCTCGAGGCCCGCACCCGCCTGGACGGACTACGTCGGAGCCTGGGCGGCCGGGTGTATCCCACGCTGCTGGTGAACGCCGCGACCGGAGCGACCGAGATCGACTCCCGGTCCGCCGCGAATGAGACCATGCGCAACGAACCGGCCCCCGACGCCGACTCCTTCGTCCTCCGCTTGCCTGCGGCGGCGGTCCGGGGCTCGCTCAACGTCGACGGGCGCCGCACCTCTTGGATCCGGGCGAACAGCATCGGCAACGAGAACGACTGGGTCGTGGCCGTCAGGAACCGCGCTGCGAACTCCCTGTTCGACGGACTCGGACCGTCGACCTTCGGTCCGCTGTTCACCGGATTGTTTCTCCTCGTCATGGCGCGCTCCTCGGCCCGCAGCGAACGCGGCCGCCTGGAACAGGCGCTCACCGATGAGCTCACCGGCCTGCCGAGCCGCCGACTCCTGAAGGACCGTCTCGAGCAGGCGGTGCTCCATGCCAAGCGGAGCGCCCCCGGGGCCGAGGTCGCACTCATGGTGCTCGACCTCGACCGCTTCAAGGAAGTGAACGACGCCCTCGGCCACTCGAACGGGGACCGACTCCTCGTCGAGATCGCCCGGCGGCTGCGCGGCGTGCTCCGGGAGAACGACACCATCGCCCGACTCGGCGGCGACGAATTCGCCGTCGTGATCAGCACGTCGAGTCCGTCCGGCGACGTCGAGGTGGCCGAGAAGCTGCTCGCCGCATTCAGCCAACCGGTCTCGATCGACGGACTCCTCATCACGGTGGGGGCAAGCATCGGCATCGCCCGTTTCCCGGCCGACGGCGAAGACCCGGAGCGGCTGCTGCGCAGCGCCGACGTCGCCATGTACAACTCGAAGCGCAACCGGTTGCCATGGGTTCGCTACGCCGTCGAGAACGACCCGAGTGACCCGGCCCGGCTCGAACTGCTGTCGGATCTCCGGTCGGCGATCGGGACGCCACAGCTCGAACTGCACTACCAGCCCAAGGTGAACCTGGCCACCGACGAGGTCATGGGCGTCGAAGCGCTCCTGCGCTGGACCCATCCGACGAAGGGTCCGATCCGCCCGGACACATTCATCAGCATCGCCGAGCAGACCGGCGTGATCGCACCTCTCACCGATGACGTGTTGCGCAAGGCGGCCCGCCAACTGCGCGTCTGGATGCAGGAAGGCCGGGAGCTGTCCGTCTCCGTCAACATCTCCGCCGCGAACCTCACCGAGGGCGAGTTCGTCGAGAGAGTGCGGCGCATCGTCACCGAAGAGGACGCGCCGGCGGAGTACATCACCCTCGAGCTCACGGAGAGCGCGGTCATGAGCGATCACCGACGCGGCCTGGAAGTCCTCAACGAGCTCGCGTCGATCGGCTTCCGCCTCTCGATCGACGACTTCGGAACCGGCTACTCGTCGCTGTCGTACCTCCAGCGCCTCCCTGTGGACGAGCTCAAGATCGACCGCTCCTTCGTCAAGACCCTCACCGATGACCAGGTCAACCGTTCCATTGTTCGATCGACGGTCGACCTCGGCCACAACCTCGGGCTCTCGGTCGTCGCCGAAGGCGTCGAGGACGCCGAAACCCTGCACGCCCTCGCCGAACTCGGCTGCGACGCCGCGCAGGGCTACTTCATCGCGCGGCCGATGGCAGCGTCGGCCTTCCTCGACTGGCTCGCGGCCCGGCCGGCCGACCCCGTCGCCGGCACCACCCCCGCTGCTCCTAGTGCTCCAGCGGCAGTCCTGACCATCGAACTTCCGCCGGCCTGAGCTGCCGGCGCCGGCACAGGGGCGCGGTTCTCAGACCGGATCGCCCGAGCGTCGCGCCTGTTCCACGGCACGGACGATCTGGGCAACCACCACCTGGGTCGGACGGTCGTCGACATCCACGATGATGCCGGCCGCATCGGCGTAGAGCGGGGTGCGCTCGGTGACCAGCCGACGGAGCACGCGCTCGGGATCGCCCGCCAGCACCGGCCGTCCGGCTCCGGTTCCCACGCGGGTGACGAGCGTGTCGAGCGAGGCACGAAGCCACACCACGTCCGACCAGGAACGGAGGAGCAACCGGTTGTGCTCGGAGATCACGGCCCCTCCGCCCAGCGACACGACGGCCGGGGTCTGTGTGGCCAGGCAATCCGAGATCACCTCGGATTCCTTGGCTCGGAACCACGCCTCGCCATGGGTCGCGAAGATCTGCGGGATGGACATGCCGGCGGCGGCGACGATTTCGGCGTCCGTGTCGAGCAGGGGTCGGCGAAGCCGACGCGCCAGCGCGTGGCCGACGGTGGACTTTCCCGAGCCCATCATGCCGACGAGTGAGATGTGGCGCGGCGTTGGCGGCTGCGGCCGGCGTCGTCGGGAGGCGGACCGCAACGTGGTCGACGCCTACTGCTTCGCCGCGAGGTACTCGACGTAGGACCGGTGGTTCCGGGCGAATTCCGCCACGGTGTCGCCGCCGAACTTGCGCTGTGCCTCGGAGGCGAGGACGAGGGCAACCATGGTTTCCCCGACCACACCGAGTGCCGGGACGGCGGTCACGTCAGTGCGTTCTTTGAAGCTCACCGTGGCCTCTTTGGTCGCGGTGTCGACGGTGGCCAGGGTCGGCCGATTCAACGTGGCGAGCGGCTTCATCGCGGCTCGGACCACGAGGAGTTCACCGGTGGTCATGCCGCCTTCCGTGCCACCTGCGAGCGTTGACTCGCGCCGGTAGGTCGAGTTGGCCGCATCCCACACGATCGGGTCGTGCGCCGCGCTGCCGCGCCGACCGGCGACCTCGAAGCCGTCGCCGATCTCGACGCCCTTGACCGCCTGGATCGACGCCAGCGCCTGGGCGAGCAGACCGTCGATCTTGCGATCCCAATGCACGTGGCTGCCGAGCCCGACCGGAACGTTGTATGCGAGCACCTCGATGATGCCCCCGAGCGAATCGCCCTCCTTCGCGCAGGCCTTGATCTCGTCGATCATCGCCGCCTCGGCCGCGGCGTCGAAGCAACGGACGGGCGACTCGTCGACCCGAGACAGATCAGACGGACCGGGACGGATCTCCGACGTTGTCCGGGCCTGGCCCATCTGGATGACGTGGGAGAGCACATCCACGCCGATCGAGGCGAGGAGCGACTTCGCCAGCGAACCGGCGGCACACCGGGCCGCGGTCTCCCGAGCGCTGGCCCGTTCGAGCACGTTCCTGGCGTCGTCGAAGTCGTACTTCTGCATGCCCGTCAGATCGGCATGGCCGGGGCGGGGCTGGGTGAGCGGTTTCGAGGTCGCCCCCGGTCCGGCGCTCATCTCCTCCTGCCATTTCGGCCATTCCGTGTTAGCGATCATTACGCTGACCGGCGAGCCGAGCGTCCGCCCGTGACGGACGCCGCCGAGCAGGGTCACCTCGTCCTGTTCGAAGCGCATGCGAGGGCCACGGCCGTAGCCGAGACGGCGACGGCCGAGCTCGGCCGCGATCTCCTCGGTGGTGACGGCAAGTCCGGCGGGTAGTCCCTCGACGATCACGGTGAGGGCCTGCCCGTGGGATTCACCGGCGGTCAGATAACGAAGCACCCAACGAGTCTACGAGCCAGGCCACAGGCACTGGGAGAGAGGTTGCCCTGCGTTCGTCGGGCCCGGCCGCCAGACACCGCGCCCAACCGGTGCGGCCAAACACCTCCTAGCGACGTTCGGAGGTGTTCTGCCCCCATTTATAGGGGCAACCTCTCTCCCAGTCTCGGAGCCCACTCGTGTTGCGAGCAGTCGAGCGAAGCGAGCAGCGCAGCGCCAGTCGAGCAGAGGGGCAACCTCTCTCCCAGTGTTCGGGCGTCGTCGGAGTTAGGCGACCAGGCTGGGCCAGAGCGAGAACAGGAGCGCCCCGGCGCACAGGTACGGCCCGAACGCGATCTGGGTCTTCAGACCATCGCGCACCTTGGTGCGACTCGACAGCCGTTTGGCGACGACCAGGGCGATCCCGAACACCGATCCGAACAGGAAACCCGCCAACATGCCGATATAGATGTGCGGCCAGCCGTGCCACCCCAGCAGGAGCCCCACGAGCAAACTGAGCCGGGCATCGCCCTGGCCCATTCCCGCCGGGACAAAGAGCACGAGCATCCAGAGAAACCCGCTTGCCAACAACCCGCCGAGCCCGGCCCGGACGAACGCCCACATCGTGTCGTCGGCAACCGCGGCAACGAGGAGCGCGACGGCAGCTACGCCGGCAGCGGGATAGACGAGCTTCGTCGGGATCTTGTGCAGCCGGTAGTCGATGATCACGACGCAGACGGCAACGAAGCCCAGCACGAGGTGAGCAGGCAGGGGCCAGTTCCAACCGACCCGCCAGCCGATCAGGGCGGAGACAGCGATGGTGAGCGCTTCGCTCACCGGCTGGTGCATCGGAATCCGCGCACCACACGAACGGCACGTGCCACGACGCATCAGGAATGACAGCACCGGGGTCGCATCGCTGAGGCGGACCGGTGCTGCGCATGCGTCACATCGGAACGGCAACGCGAGTCGCTCCGTGGCATCGAGCAGAGGTGGGCGGGCGACGATCATCGACGCGAACGGGGCCGCCAGAAAGCCCGCCACGGCACCCGCACCTATTCCCCAGACTGCGGACACGGGTGGCGAGGTTATCCGCTGGCGGTGGCCGCACCGCGGTTGGCAGTCCGTCACAACGCGGAACGCCGAGCGAGCTCGGCCCGCACCGCCTCGCGCATCTCGTCCACAGGCGCCGCTTCGCCCGTCCACAGCGTGAACTGACGCGCTGCCTGATGGAGGAGCATGCCGAGACCATCGACCACCAAGAGGCCACGGGCGCGCGCCGCCGAGAGCAGCGCGGTCTCCAGCGGATGGTACACAAGGTCGTTGACGACCTGGCCGGCCGACAGCCGTTCAGGGTCCAGCGGGAGTCTGCTGTCGGATTCGCCCATCCCCTGAGGAGTGGCGTTGATGATGATCTCGGCGTCGCCGACCGCATCGACCGATCGCCGGACCCCCGGCCGGCCGGCGAGCGCAAGCGCCGCCGCTGCCCTTCCGTCGTCACGGTTCACGACTGCGACCTCGGATGCTCCATGGCGAGCGAGCGCGAGCACGACCGAACGCCCGGCGCCACCCGCGCCGATGACCATGCACCGCTTCCCCGCCGGATCGCACCCCGCCGCCAGCAACGCGTCGATACACCCAGGGCCGTCGGTCGACTCTGCCCGTAGCCGCCCACCACGTGCGCGAAGAACCGTGTTGGCGGCATCGAGAGCGACGACGTCCTCGCTCGCCTCGTCCACGGCGTGGGCGATGGGTGTCTTGTGGGGCATCGTCACCGAGAGGCCGCCGATGTCCATCACCCGCATCGCCTGAAGCGCGTCAAGAGCGCTGCCTTCCGCAACGGCGAACGCCACATAGACGGCATCGATCCCACTCGCCGCAAACGCCGCGTTGTGCAGAGTCGGGGACAGCGAATGCCGAACCGGATCACCGATGACGCCATAGACCGCGGTGGTGCCCTGAGGCGAGGGACGGTTCATCGACACCATCAGCGCGGCATCCACCGCGAAGCCGGGAGGACCCGACGACTCATCGAACGCCGTTCTGTTCTGCGATCTTGATGTTCTTCCTGTGTTCCTTGAACGTCGCCGCGAACGCATGATGACCTTGTGCATCGATCACGACGTAGTACAGCCAATCGCCAGGTGTCGGGTTGAGCGCAGCCCGGATCGATTCACGCCCGGGCGAGGCGATCGGGGTCGGTGGGAGTCCCTTGCGGGTGTAGGTGTTGTACGGCCCGTCCTTCTCCAGGTCCTCGAAGAGGACCCGGTCCACGTTGCCTCCCATCCCGTAGATCAGCGTCGCGTCGATCTGCAGCGCCTGGTCCGCCGCGAGCCGGTTGTAGATGACCCGCGCCACCTTGCCGCGGTCCTCGTCGATCTTTGCCTCACGCTCGATCAGCGACGCAACGATGAGCGCCTCGTACGGCGATCTTCCGACCTTGGCACTGGCGTTGGTGAGCCCCTCGGCGTCGGCGGCCACGTCGAAAGAGTCGACGAGACGGGCGATCACCGCTTCCTCGTCGTCGTCGAGCGCGAACTGGTAGGTGCTCGGAAAGAGAAAACCCTCGAGGTTCTCCGATGCCGTCGGCAGGAGCGAAGACCGGATCGTGGCGTTGGTCGCCGCCTGCATGAATCGGGCAGCGGTCCGCCCGGGCAGACGCGCACCGACGCGGTCCGCGAACTGGGTCAGCCGGAAGCCCTCCGGAAAGGTGATCTTCTGCTCGTTGGGCACCTGAGGTCCGCGGGTGAGCGTCTCCAACGCCGAGTCGAAGGTGTCGTTCTTACGGAACGTGTAGCGGCCCGCTTCGAACCCTCCGCGGCCCTTCCACTGGGCGTAGTAGCGAAAGACCCGGGGATCCCCGATGATCCGCTGTTCATGGAGGATCTCGCCGATGCGTGCGGTGGGGGTGTTCTTCGGGATGGTGATCTGGAGAGCTTCACCGGCCGCGCCCGGCGGGTCGATCTGCTGTTGCAGCCAGCGAACGCCATACAGCGCTCCTGCGATCGCCACGGCACAGAACAACAGGAAGACGAGCAGACCCCGCCCGCGACCGGGGGGTGCCGGGAAGTCCTCGATGTCGATGTCGTCGCCGATCGCCTCGTCCCGAGCACGCCGACTCGCTCGTCGGCCCTTCGGCTCGGCCACGGGCGGGGACGGCGTCGGGACCGGTGCCGGTCGCGGCGCGGCGACGAGGAGCTGGGGGCGTGGGGCGGAGTCGTCCGACGACGGCGGTGCCGGAGGACGGTCGACGGGGTGGGTAGGCGGCGAGTCCCACGCGCTCTCGCTCTCCCAAGGATCGTTCGTCATCGCCCTGCCCTTCGTCCCGACCGTCCAGACAAGTCTGGCGCGGGTCCCGGCACCCGTTCGTACGTTTCCCCGGAGTGTCTGGCGACGGGGTCGGACACCGTTTCGCGGGCGCCGGCGTGCCCGTCTAGCCAGCTCTGCAGAAGGACTGCGGCCGCGACCTTGTCGACGACATGGCGACGTTCGCGAGCCTTCACGTTGCGCTCCTGGAGCGCCCGGTGCGCCGTCGCCGTGGTGAATCGCTCGTCGTGCAGGATGACAGGAATGGCGAAGCGAAGTTCCAACTCGGCGACCTCGGCGCGGATGAGCGCCGCCGCGTGGCCCTCCCTGCCGTCGAGGCCGACTGGGAGTCCGACAACGATGGCATCCGGTTCGTACTCATCGACGACCTTGGCGATGGCGTCGTGATCATCTCGATGCGACCGGCCGCGGAGCACCACCGAGACCGGTGAGGCCAGAGTCCTTGTGAGGTCCGACGACGCGACGCCGATGCGCTTGGACCCCAGATCGAGGGACAGCACACGTGCCATCGTCGGTCACGCCCGCTTACGCGATTCCGGCGGCAATTCGGGCCTGAGCGAGGGCGTCGTCGAGACCGCCCGGGTTGCGTCCGCCGGCGAGGGCGACGTCGGCCGCCTTGCCTCCGCCTCCGCCGATCGACTTCACGGCCTCGGCGATGAGCTCCGACGCGTGGAATCCCGAGTCCTTCCGGACCGCCGAGATGAGCGCGACCCCTCCGCCCGACGGTGCCGACCCGAGGATCACGGCGTTCACGCCGGGTACGTCGCGCACCGCGATGGCAAGGTCCTTGAGGTCTTCGCGGGCAACGTCGTCGACCCGAGCGACGACGACACCGCGGACGGCGGCAGCGGCAAGGGTCTGGGCACGACCACCCGCCAGTTGACGACGGAGCTGCTCGACTTCCTTCTCCAGGCCCTTGCGCTCGTCGAGCAATCGGCCGACGCGGTCATGGAGATCTTCAGGCTTGACCCGCAGGAGCGACGACGCGCCGTGCAGAACGCGTTCGTCAGCACGCAGACGTTCGATCGTCCGCAACCCTGTGGTGGCCTCGATGCGACGGATGTTCGAGCCGATGGAGCTCTCGCTGGTGACCGTGACGGCGCCGATCTGACCGATGTTGCGGACGTGGGTACCGCCGCAGAACTCGAGCGACGGACCGGCCTGCAGGACCCGGACCCGTTCGCCGTACTTGTCGCCGAAGAACGCGATGGCCCCCATGTCCTCGGCTTCGGACTTGGTGACCTCGGGATTGTTCGTTTCAGCCGCCGTGAGCACGACCTCGTTCACCAGATTCTCGATGCGGTGAATCTGCTCGGCGCTCACGCCCTCGTAGTGCGAGAAGTCGAAGCGGAGACGGTCAGGGCCCACCAGGGAGCCGGCCTGCTTCACGTGGTCGCCCAAGACCTGCCGAAGGGCCCAGTGGAGGAGATGGGTGGCCGTGTGATTGCGGCGAGTGGCATCGCGCTTCGCCACATCGATATGTGCACTTGCCTTCTCGCCGACCTCGATCGAACCGGAGCGGACGACCGCCCGGTGCCGGACAAGCCCGGGGATCGCATACGTCGTGTCGATGACCGAAGCCACGCCGGTCGCCGTGCGGATCTCGCCGGTGTCGCCCACCTGGCCGCCGGACTCTGCGTAGAAGGGGGTGCGATCGAGGAACACCTCCACCGCCGATGCGTCTTCCGGGTCGACAGTGACAACTCCGACCACGGTGGCGTCGCTCACCTCGGTGGAGCCGTAGCCCACAAAGGTCGTGATGCCGTGGAACTCCATGATGTCGCGGTACTGCCTGGCCTGCTCCTCCGGTGTGGACGCGTCCTTGCGGGCCGAGCGGGCCCGATTGCGCTGCTCCTCCATGAGCACGGTGAAGCGCTCCTCGTCGACCGCCACGCTTCGTTCCCCGACGATCTCCCGGGTCAGTTCGAGTTGGAACCCGAAGGTGTCGTGGAGCTCGAACGCGATGTCGCCGTCGAGCGGCGCACCGGTAGGAAGCGCGCGTAGCTTGTCGTCGAGCATCACGCTCCCCCGCTCGAGGGTGCGTCGGAACTGCTCCTCCTCGCGCGTGATCACGTTGAGGATGTGGTCGCGGCGCTCACGCACTGCGGGATACGCGTCGCCCATCACGTCGATCGCCACATCGACGAGCTCAGGCATGACGTTGCGCTTCGCACCGAGACGGTACGCATGCCGAACGGCGCGCCGCACGATTCGGCGCAACACGTAGCCGCGATCGTTGTTCGACGGGAAGACCTCGTCGCCGATCAGCATCGCGCTCGATCGGGCATGTTCGGCCAGCACCCGCAAGGAGAACGAATCGGCATCGTCGTAGTCGCCGACGATGTACTCGGCACCGGTGATGCTCCGGGCGCGATCGATCAGCGGAGCCATGAGATCGGTCTCCCACACCGCTTCCACGCCCTGGAGAAGGCACAGGATCCGCTCGAGGCCGGCACCGGTGTCGATCGACGGCTTCGGTAGCGGTGCCCGCGTGCCGTCCTCCGCCTGGTCGAACTGCATGAACACGAGGTTCCAGAACTCGAGGAACCGAGCCTCGGCGGCGGGATTGAGCGGGCCGCCTTCGGGTCCGTACTTCGCGCCGCGGTCGATGTAGATCTCGCTGCACGGACCGCACGGACCGGTCGGGCCCATCTGCCAGAAGTTGTCCTTGTCACCGAGCCGCTGGATCCGCGACTTGGGCATCTCGGTCAGATCGAGCCACAGCGCCTCGGCCTCATCGTCGGACTCGTGGACCGTGACCCATAGCTGCTCCGGATCGAAACCAAGCGTGCTCGTGGTGAAGTCCCACGCGTACGTGATGGCCTGCGACTTGAAGTAGTCACCGAAGCTGAAGTTGCCCAGCATCTCGAAGAACACGAGGTGGCGCGCGGTACGGCCGACGTCGTCGAGGTCGTTGTGCTTGCCGCCGGCGCGAGCGCACTTCTGGCTGGTCGTGGCCCGCTTGAACGGGGCGGTCTCGTCGCCGGTGAAGTACGGCTTGAACGGCACCATGCCGGCCACCGTGAAGAGCAGTGACGGATCGTGCGGGATCAAACTCCCCGAGGCGACCTCCTGGTGACCGCGGGCGACGAAATGGTCCAGGAAACTCCGACGGAGCTCGTCGGAGGTTTTCGGAGGAGACGACGGACGCGGCGATTTCGACATGGCCGCACGATCCTACCGGCCGCCTGTTTGACGGCTCCCCCGCTTTGGGGTTCTATTTCCGGCGAAGGCCTTCGCGCAGTTCCCGCTCACGGATGTTGGCGGCGGACCTGCCCTCGGTGATCGCCGCGCGGATCTTCTCTCGGGTCGCCGTGTTCCGGGCCTGGGCGGCGCCTCGGACACGGCGGGCGATCTCACCGGGCGCGGCGGCCGCAACCTTTTCGGCGACGGCGCGCCTGGCCTTGCGTTCGAGCCACCGCGATCCGACCGTTCCGGCAACGGCGCCCGTCGCCCACCAGATGACGCGCTTGAACATGGACACGATCGTAGAGCGGAAGGGCACCGGGCGAGGCACAAGGTGGTCGGCAGGGGAGCTCGCGAAGACAGCGGAGGTCCGGCCCACCCGCGCCCGATGCCCGTGGTTGCACTCGTGCTCGGCACCGTTATCGCTCGTTCAACGGACGTAGGCCGTCACTGCCCCATCGTCGAAGCGCGTTCAAGGCAGCTTCGCTCGTCCGGCGACTCGACGTGCGGACAGACTGGGTATGAGAAGGCAGAGGTCGGCGAGCGCTCCCTCACTCGGTCGATGTCACCCTCGAGGTTGTGGAGACCGCCCGGACTACTTCCTCGGTGGTTTCTTCGGCTCGGTGGCCTTGGCCAAGCGGGCGAGCGCCCGGCGACCGCCGGTCAACCATGCCAGCAGCTTCACGAACGGGTTGGTCACGGCGTTGTAGGCCAGCTTCGACGCGGCGTCGGCCGTGCCGGTGAGCGAGGCTGCGGTCTCGAGCAGGACGTCGGCCTTGCGGTTGGCGCCCTCCGCCTTGCGGAGCGCCGAACGGGTGTCGGCCAGCAGCGGGAGCGTCTGGGTGCGCAGGTCGGCGAGCCCGGACGCGAGGTCCCGGACGGTCCGCAGCAGTGCGCGGACAGCCAGGGCGAGCGCGATCACCATGACCACCAGACCGGCACCTGCGGCCACCAGCAACCATTGCCACCAAGTCATTGGCCTGTCCGTTCGTCGCCGCGGCCGAGCTGACCTCGCTCGGCCATGCGGGTCGCCACCCGGCCCTCGTGGCCGTGGGACGACGGCGCGTAATACGTCCGGTCGACGAGATCGTCGGGGAGGTACTGCTGGGCGACGAAGCCGGTCGGATCGTCGTGGGGGTAGCGGTAGCCCTTGCCGTGGCCGAGACGAGCGGCTCCGGCGTAGTGGGCGTCGCGGAGATGGATCGGCACGGCGCCGGCCGCTCGTTCGGCGACGTCGGCCATCGCCGACCAGATCCCGAGGGCAACCCGATTCGACTTCGGCGCAGTTGCCAAGTGGACCACGGCCTGCGCCAGCACCAGTTGGGCCTCGGGCATGCCGACGGTCTCGACGGCACGTCCCGCCGCCTCCGCCACGACGAGGCTCATCGGATCGGCCATGCCGACATCTTCTGAGGCGAAGATCATCAGGCGCCGGGCGACGAACCGGGCGTCGTCGCCGGCGGTCAGCATGCGGGCGAGCCAGTAGAGCGCTGCCTGCGCATCGCTGCCCCGAAGAGACTTGATAAGTGCACTTACCACATCGTAGTGATCGTCGGGACCGTAACGGAGAACTCTCGCATCAACGGCCGCCTCGGCGTCGGCCAGCGTGATTCGGGCAGGTCCCGCCTCGACGTTGCGGAGGGGGTCGTCGGCGAGCGCGATCGCCACCTCCAGCGACGTCAGCAGGGAGCGCCCGTCGCCGTCGGCCATCGCCACGAGATGATCGAGCGCGTCATCATCGGCCTGTGTGCCGTCGACGGCGAGACCGCGTTGGGCAAGTTCGTGCAGTGACGCGGTGTCGTGGGGACGGAGCCGGAAGAGCGTCGAACGTGACAGCAGCGGGCCGTTCACCGCGAAGCTCGGGTTCTCCGTTGTAGCCCCGACAAGGACGAGCGTCCCGTCCTCCACACTCGGGAGGAGGGCATCCTGCTGCGCCCGGTTGAATCGGTGGATCTCGTCAAGGAAAAAGATCGTGCCGCGCTGATGGAGGCGCAGCTCCTCGCGCGCCAGCTCGACGGTCTCCCGCACATCCTTCACCCCGGCCGTCACCGCCGACATCGGCACGAACCGCTTCGACGTCGCCGATGCGATGAGTGACGCCAGCGTCGTCTTTCCAGTGCCCGGCGGGCCCCACAGAATCAGCGACGAGATCCGATCGGACTCGATCAGCCGTCGCAGCGGCCGACCCGGCGCGAGGAGGTGGTCCTGACCGACAACGTCGTCGAGCGTCCTCGGCCGCAGCCTTGCCGCGAGCGGCGCCTGACGCTCGAGGCGCTCGCGCAGACCCGCCGAGAACAGGTCGTCGTTCTCCGTGGCGGGGCGGGCGGACACCACACCATCCTGCCCGAGCCGCCCACCGGCCGCGAGCAGCAAGCCCCCGCCCGAAGCCAGTCTCACGCGCACTTCACCGCACATCCCCCTCTCCACGCCGCACATCACTGGTTTTCGACCCACAACGGCACCAGTTCCGTCGATGTGCGGCAGGAGCGGGGTCATCTGCGGCAAGAATCAGCTGATCTGCGGCGGCCGCGTTGGCTCCGGACGGTCAATCGAGCCTTAGCCTGGGCCGGTGCGTTGGACGATCCATGGTGAGCGGAACCTCTACGAGTCCGAGTGGGTGACGCTGGCGCTGACCGATGTCGAGATCCCGGCGATCGGCGACCGGGCAGCGGTCCGCTTCGAACACCACGTCGTCCGCATGCCGGCGCCGGCGGCCGGGGTCGTCGTCCACGATCCGGACCGCGGCGTGCTGCTGCTGTGGCGGCATCGCTTCATCACCGACACCTGGGGATGGGAGGTGCCGGCCGGAAAGGTCGACCCGGGTGAGGACGCCGCCACCGCCGCCGCCCGCGAGGTGCTCGAGGAAACCGGTTGGTCACCGGGGCCCCTCAGCCACCTCTGCACGTACGCACCGGTGAGTGGCGTGGGTGACCACCGATTCGAGCTCTACGCCGCTGCCGGGGCGGAGTACGTCGGGGAGCCGACCGACCCCGCCGAGGCCGAACGGATCGAATGGGTCCCCGTGACGAAGCTACGCGAGGAGATCCGCGCCGGCCGGGTCGACAACGGCCTCAGCCTGACCGCCCTCCTGTGGTGCATGGTGGAGGGCATCATCGCCTGAGTTCCCCGCACGTTCTGGGTCGGCTCACGTCCGTCGGGTCGGGATCAGTGCAGAAATGCCGGTCCAGCCGACCCAGCACGCTCCAGCCGACCCAGAACTTTGCCTCAGCCGACCCAGGACGTTCCAGCCGACCCAGACTGCGCCTCCGCCGACCCAGCACGCTCCGACCGACCCAGGATGCGTCCCAGCCGACCGTGTCAGGCTTTGGGCGGGAGGGTGCGAAGGCCGAGCTCGGTGAGGTGTTTGTCGAGGATGTTCGTCGGGGAGCCGGTCATGGGGTCGAGGCCCGACTGGGTCTTCGGGAACGCAATCACCTCACGGATGTTCTCCTCGCCGGCGAGGATGGCCACCAGACGATCGACGCCGTAGGCGAACCCACCGTGGGGCGGCGCGCCAAACTTGAACGGGTTCAGGAAGAACCCGAACTTGCGCTGGGCCTCTTCCGGGGAAATCCCGAGGAGACCGAAGATCCGTTGCTGGAGCTCGGGCTTGTGGATCCGGATCGACCCCGATCCCAATTCCCACCCGTTGAGGGTCAGGTCGTAGGCCTGGGCGCGAACGGAGAACGGATCCGTCTCGAGCTGGTCGACGTCGTCCACGTGGGGATGGGTGAAGGCATGATGCGCCGGAATCGGATTCCCCGCCTCAGACACCCCGTGGAACATCGGGAAGTCGACGATCCACAGGAAGCTGAGACCCTCGTTGATCGGGGGCTTGCCGAGCTCCAGGCGGAGCGCTCCGAGCACGGTGCGGACCGGGTCGAGCTCGCCCGCCTGGAAGAAGAGCAGGTCGCCCGCCTCGGCGCCCGTGGCGACGAGCACCGCTCGCATCTCCTCGGCGGACATGAACTTGGCAACCGGCCCCTCGACCTCGGGCGCGTCGCCGACCGACTTGACCTTGAACCATGCCAGACCCTTGGCGCCCAGGCGTTTGACGAACTCGGTGAGCTGGTCGATGCGGTTGCGCGTGAGCTCGGCGCCGCCGGGTAGACGGAGACCCTTGACCGAGGGTGTCTGGAAGACCTTGGCCTCGGTGTTGGCAAAGATGGCCGTGAGCTCGACGAGCTTCATGTCGAAGCGGACGTCGGGCTTGTCGGAGCCGTATTCCTCCATTGCCTGGGTCCATGTCATGCGTGGGATGACCGCCATCGGACGCGATCCCGTGACGGCCTCTGCCGCAGCCAGCACGGATTCCGAGATGCATTCGAGGATGTCGTCTTGGGTGACGAAGCTCATCTCTGCGTCGAGCTGCGTGAACTCGAACTGACGATCAGCGCGCAGATCTTCATCGCGCATACATCTCGCGATCTGGAAGTAGCGATCTGCCCCGGCGACCATTAGCAGCTGCTTGAAGAGCTGCGGGCTCTGCGGGAGCGCATAGAAGCTCCCCGGGGAGAGCCGTGAGGGAACGACGAACTCACGGGCACCTTCGGGTGTGGAGGGCATGAGCATGGGGGTCTCGACCTCGGTGAAGCCCTGCGCGTCCATCGACTTGCGGATCGCCGCGTTGACCTTGGAGCGGAGGCGCAGGTTCCGCTGCATCCGCTCACGACGGAGGTCGAGGTATCGGTGCTTGAGACGCATGTTCTCATCCACCGTGGGAGACCCCTCCCGCTCGACGATCGGGAACACCGGCGGCTCCGCCGCATTGAGGATCTCGACCGTACAGTTCTTCAGTTCGATCGTGCCGGTGGGAAGCTTGGCGTTGATGGTCTCGTCGGAACGGGCGGTGACGGTGCCCGAGATCCGCACAACGTATTCGCTGCGCAGATCGGCGGCGCCGTCGACGACGCACTGGATGACGCCGCTGCGGTCGCGGACGTCGACGAAGGCCAGGTGCTGGCTGTGCTCCCGGCGGGTCGACACCCAGCCGCACACAACGACGTCCCGACCGACGTCGCCGACCGTGAGCTCCCCGCAATAGTCGGAGCGCATGCCGCGGGCACGATCGGGGCGGATTGTCGACACAGGAGACGTCCTCGGAGAGAAGGTGGCGCGACCCCGCAGCGGGGCCATTTCAGAACGCTCCATCGTAGGAGCGGGTGGAACGGTCAGCGGTACTGGTTTCGGAAGTACGCAATCGCTGCGGGGAGTTGCTGGGCGGCGACCGTGAGCCCGAGGTAGTCCGACCCGTTGACGGCCATGTCCACGCCGGGAACGTCGGAGGCCACGACGGCTGCCCGTTGGCCGCTGACGCCGAAGTCCTTGAGCCACACGCGGCCCTCGTCGACGGTCACCACGAACTGGGCGCCCGACTTGCCGGCCAGCTTTCCCTGGGCCTTCGCGGACCGTCCGTCGAAGGCCCGTTCAACCGCCAGGCCCGACCGCCGACACGACGCCGCCAAGACGTTGACGAGAGGCCCGGAGCCCACGACGAACACGTCGGGCTTCAACGTTGGGGCTAGGAAGACTCCTTCGGCGTCGCAGGCCATGAGGATCCGGTCCATGCCGAGGGCAAAGCCGATGCCGGGTGTGGACGGGCCGTGGAGCTGCTCGACCAGGTTGTTGTAGTGCCCGCCGCCACCGATCGCGTTCTGCGCGGCATCGAGCGAGTCGGCGGCGAATTCGAACAACGTGTGCGTGTAGTAATCGAGTCCCCGGACGAGTTTTGAATCGATCACGAAGGGGATGTCGAGCGAGGAAAGACCCGCTTGGACGGTCGCGAAATGGTCGGCTACATCACCGAAGAGGAAGTCCGAGATGCGCGGTGCGTCGGAGATGATCGGCTGGTCGGGACCGCGTTTGGAGTCGAGAACCCGGAGCGGGTTCTTCTCGAGCGTCTGGCGCGACTGTTCGGTCAGCTCTCCGGCCCGGGCGCCGAAGTACGAACGGAGAGCTTCGAGGTACGGCACGCGCGTGCTCTCGTCACCGAGGGAGTTGAGCCGCACGGTGAACTGCCGGAGCCCGAGGTCGCGGAAGAAGTCGTGGGCAAGTGCGATCATCTCGACGTCGACGTTCGGATCGTTCGATCCGACACACTCGGCATCGAGCTGCATGAACTGACGGAAGCGACCGGCCTGGGGCTTCTCGTGGCGGAACGCCGCGCCCCACGCCCAGACCTTCCACGGCAACACCTGTGGGCGGCGCTGGACGAAGATCCTGGCGAGTGAGGCGGTGAACTCCGGACGGAGCGCGATCCGTGACCCGTCCTTGTCGACGAAGTCGTACATCTCCTTGGTCACCACGTCGGTCGAGTCACCGATCCGGAGGAACACGCCGAGTTCTTCGAGCATCGGCGGGACGACCTCGCCGTACCCGGCCCGTGCGCAGTGCTCGGCGAAGATTCGCACGAGGTCTCGCCACCGGTCGGTGTCGGGCGGTAGAAGGTCCCGGAAGCCCGTGAGGGTCTGGAACATGTCAGGCCTCCGGGCGGCGCGACGCCAGTGTTGCGAGCAGCGGAGCGAAGCGGAGCAGCGCAGCACCAGAAAGCAGGGTCTGGAACATGTCAGGCCCCAGCTCCCGGTGAGACCAGTGTTGCGAGCAGCGGAGCGAAGCGGAGCAGCGCAGCGGTGGGAAGACGAGTTGGCAGCACGGGCCGTTGAGGCTACCCGGACGAAGAACCGACGCGGCAGCACGTCCCGCGAGATCCGCCGGCAGAACGCTCCAGATCGAAGGCGCGGCACGGCCTTCAGCGGGGGCTGATCGTCCGAGAGCGGCCCGACCTGCGCTCAAGGCGGCCCTCCCGACTGCCGACATTTCGGCCGTGGAACTGTTCGCGTCGACGACACCCAAGGTGCCGGCGCGCCACCGTTTCCGGAGGTCCCGGAGCGAGCGCGGAGCCGCGGCCGTCGAATTCGCCATCGTCGCCACCCTTCTCGTGCCCCTCGTGGCCGGGATCATCGACTTCGGGACCCTGTTCCAGAAGCGTCAGGCGGTCCAGGACTCCACCCGGGCCGGTGCACGCGTCGGTTCGGCATCGTGCGCCATCCTGAGCGGCAGCCCGATCAGCGCGAACTGTGCCGCGGGGAACCTGCTCGACCAGGATGCGAAGATCATGCAGGCCCTGCGGGCACGGCTCGGGTCGTCGATCGGCCAGGTCACCAAGGTCATCGTCTACCGATCCGTCGCTCTCGACGACGACGGCACGCCGCTCCGGGGACGGACGATCAGCGCGTGCCGGGAGACGAGCATTCCCGGCGGAGTCGACGGCTTCTGCAACGCCTACGGCCAGAACGAGCTGGCCCTGGTCGATTCGCTGGACGACGCCGCGCTCGCTGCCCGGTTCTCCTGTGCCGACCTCGCCCGATTCTGGTGCCCGACCACTCGCGAGCGAGCCCGGCGCGCCGACGACGCCTACATCGGTGTGCAGGTAGAACTCCGCCATCCCCACATCGTCCGCATGTTCGGGTCCGACGTGCAGATCACCTACCGGTCGGTGTTCCGACTCGATCCGAATGCCGCCGTCCCCGACCGCCCCCGACCGTTGCCGGTCCCTCCGCCTCCGATCGCCCGCACCACCACGACGACGAGCACCACGACGACCACCACGACCACGACGCTCCCGCCACCGACGACGACCACGCTCCCTCCGCCCACGACGACGGAGGCACCGACGACGACAACCATCGGGCCGCCGACCACGACCGAGGCTCCCACCACCTCGACCTCACCGCCGGCCACGACGACGACGATCCCGATGCCGACCACCACAACCCTTCCGCCACCGTCGACCACGACCATCGCACCGCCACCCACAACGACAACCCTCCCGCCGCCGACGACGACGTCACCGCCCACGACGACGACCACCACGACGACCAGGGCACCCCGTCCATGCTGCTGAGGCCGATCCGCCGTTCTCCGTGCACGATCGGCACCGACCGTGAACGCGGCGCATCGGCAGTCGAGGCCGCGCTCGTCGCCCCGCTCTTCTTCCTGTTCGTCTTCGCCATCATCGAGTTCGGGGTGTTCCTGTTCAACACCGACGCCGTCGCCAACGCCTCCCGGGCCGCGACCCGTGAGACGTCCACGTGGGCGGCATCCCCCTTGGCGGACCTGAACGCGCTCCGGGCTGCCAACAAGTCGCTCGGCAGCCTTGCTGCCCGCATCGACGCGGTGATCGTATTCCGCGGCACCTCGGCAAGCAGTCCGGTTCCCGCGGCGTGCGTGGCCCAGATCACCACGGCCAGCCGGGGGATTGCCGGCGAGTGCAACATCTACCGGCAGGCCGATCTCCGCACCCTGAACGAAGCCAACTTCGGATGGTCCGACCTGAACACCGTTGCCGAGAACGTCGGGAAGTGGGACGAATCGTGGCCGGCCACCCGCCGGATCGAGGAGATCACCGGAGACGTGAGTCCTGACTGGGTCGGCGTGTACGTCCAGGCGCGCCACAGGAGCCTGAGCGGCGTCGTCCCGTCGCGCAAGATCAAACGGACATCGCTCGCCCAGATCGAACCGCAACGGGCGGCGTGATGCATCCCCTGCCGCCGCTTCCGCCTGTCGCATCCGACGACCGGACACCGACGGTTCCCCCCGGGTCACCCGTACGTGTGCCGGGGGCCCGCCCGCAGGGGGTCCGGGCGGTCGTGCGTCCCGAGCGCGAGCGCGGCTTCGTGGCGGTGACCACCGCGATCCTGCTCATCATCATGCTGATGGCGACCGCCCTCGCCCTCGATGTCGCTGTCTGGTACATGCGAGGACTCGAACTCCAGCGATCGGCGGACGCCGCCGCCCTCTCCGCGGTGGTCCGCATGCCGAACTTCGTCAAGGCGGATGCAGCCGC
>JANOJN010000312.1:0-10562 GCA_031418775.1 Acidimicrobiia bacterium | reverse complement strand
TCTTCCCTCGCGAATCCAGCTTCGGCCTGGGCCGTCGAGGGATGACGCCCTCGGTATCGATCGCGCCGCGCCGCACCGTTCGTATCGTGATGACCGGGCGAAGCCGGAGATGATATGCGCACTTACCGCCATGGAGGTGCTGTGCGGGTTTCGTGATCTTGCGGAGAGCCAGGAGCTGCTGCGAACGGTCGGTGGGCCGCTCCTTCCGTTCGCCGAGCAGTTGCGCCGTCGCGAAGACTTGCCGTGCATTGTGGGCGGCCTCCTTTCTCTCGACCGGGCCGGGCAGTACCGCGTCGTCGCGGCCATCACCGCCGCCCGGGCGTCACTGTCTTGGCCGGTGGCGGCGGTCGTCGGACAGCTCGCGGATCGCTATCCCGATGACGCCGGGGTCGCTGTCGCCCTGATGCTGAACGCCATCTCACTCGAACCGGGCGACGCGCTCTACCTCCCAGCCGGGAATCTGCACGCCTATCTCAGCGGTCTCGGCGTCGAGGTGATGGCCAGTTCGGACAACGTGCTGCGGGGCGGGCTCTCGCCCAAACACGTCGATGTGCCCGAACTGGTGAAGACGCTCGTCCCCGTCACCGGACCCTGGCCGATGACCGTTGCGACGGAGGACCCGGCGCACCCGGGTGTCGAGTTCTTCGGGTCTCCGTCACCGGAAGTCGGCCTGGCAAGGATCGCGGTCACGGGTCCTGCGGTGAACGTGCCCTTCTCGGCGGGGCCGACGCTCCTGCTCGCCACCGAGGGAACGATTCGCGTTGAGTCGGCAGACACAGAGTTGTCCCTAGGCGCGGGGCAGGCGGCGTACGGCCTGCCGTGGGCGAACGTCCGCGTCTGCGGGGAGGGCGTGGTCTGGGTCTCCCAGTTGTGGACGGCGCGCTGAGGCGAGTGTGAAGCTGCGCGTCTTTCGTGCAGCGCGTGCCTTCCACCTTCTGGACCAGTCAGGCATGCGGGCATACATGAATCGGATCACGGTGAAACTGCCTGAGGATCTCGACGCGCGCTTGTGGCCAGACCGCGACCTTCCACTCGGAACCGCTGATGCGTCGGTTGTGGCTGCTGCCGAACGACTTGGAGTTCCTGAAGTTGCGACGCTGGACCGTCGGCACTTCACGGTCGCGCGCCCATCCACTGGCCCGTTTACCCTCTTGCCGTGAAGGTGAGTACCGGCGGCGCGTCCCACGCGATCGGGCCGCCGTAGTGCGGTAGGAATCGGGTGCTACCATCGAGCCATGTCGGTCCGAAAGATCTCCGTGGCATTAGAAGAGAACACCGCACAGGCCGCGGCCGACGCCGCGGCGCGCCATGGCGTAAGCCTTTCGTCGTGGCTGAATCAAGCCGCTGAGCGAGCGCTTCGTGTTGAAGAGGGCCTGCGCGCCGTGCAAGCGTGGGAGGACGAGCACGGTGCACTCACATCGAGTGAACTCGCCGCAGCCGACCGCTTCCTCGCCAAGAAGCAAAGGAAGCGCGCATCGTGAGCGGATACACGTACGACACCGGAGTGCTGATCGCCGCCGAGCGAAACGACCGATTCGTGTGGGCGTTACATCGGCGACTGCTCCAACGTGGCGAGGCCCCATCGGTGCCGTCAACGGTGCTTGCGCAGGCTTGGCGCGGTGACCCCCAGGCGCAGCTTTCACGGCTCCTCGCCGGATGCGAAATTCGTCCGCTCTTCGAATCCCACGCTCGAGCGTCAGGCCATCTGCTGGCGCGATCATCTACCTCCGACATCGTTGACGCGAGCGTGGTGATCCTTGCCCGAGAGCGCGGCGAAGAGGTCCTGACGAGCGATCCCCATGACCTCGAACCGTTGTCAGCAATTCTCGGCCGACCGCGTGTCCCGATCAGAGCGATCAACGGGCTTCACTCCCAACCGAGCAACTCGGGTTGATTGCCGAGTGGTGGTTGGGGCGCCATGCCGAAGTTGGTATCTCAGTCGCTCCGCGAGCGACTGAGATACCAATCACTCGCAGCGTAAGGCTCGCCCCGCACACTCCCGGCCTCTTGCGAAGTGCGCCCTCATGCGCGGACGGTGCGGAGACCACCGATGGATCGTCGCTCGCCCGTGCAAGTTGGGCACCGCGATTCTCCGCTTGCGAGCGTCACTTGATCGAGCCACGCTCAGCGCTGCGGTGAGCGAGACTCGATGGCGTGACACCTGAGGAATTCCGGGCGGCCGGCCACGCATTGATCGACTGGATTGCCGACGAGCGTGCGTCGGTGCGCGATCGACGAGTCCTGCCCGCCGTGGCTCCCGGCGACGTTCGGTCGATGCTCCCATCGACGCCTCCGACAGAAGTCGACGCCTCGATCGGTCCGTTGCTCGCGGAGCTCGAACGCGTGGTCGTGCCGGGCATGACCAACGTGCAACACCCTGCCCACTTCGGTTGGTTCCCCGCGAACGCCTCACTCTCGTCGGTTCTGGGTGACATCGCGTCGAGCGGACTCGGTGGTCTCGGTATCTCCTGGGAGTCAAACCCTGCGCTCACCGAGGTCGAAGAGGTGATGTGTGACTGGATGCGCCAGCTGTGCGGGCTCTCCTCGCAGTGGTCGGGAACCATCCAGGACACGGCATCCACGGCGGTTCTTGTCGCTTTGATAAGCGCGCGTGAGAAAGCGTCACGGAACTCGTTCACCGGTGGCGGACTCCAGTCACAGGCCGAGCCTCTTGTCGTCTACGCGACCGCGCAGGCCCACTCTTCGATCACGAAGGCCGTCGCGCTCGCCGGATTCGGACAGGACAACCTGCGACTGGTCGAGACCGACCCGCTCACCTACGCCATCGATCCCACTGCGCTCGAGCGGGCGATCGAGAACGACCTGGCGCTGGGCCGTCGACCCGCCGCGGTGGTGGCGTCGCTCGGCAGCACGGGCGTGACCGCCTTCGATCCGCTCCAGCCGCTCGCCGACATCTGTGAGAAGCACGACGTCTGGCTGCACGTCGACGCGGCGATGGCGGGCTCGGCGATGCTCCTCCCGGAGTGCCGGCCGCTGTTCGACGGCGTCGAACGCGCCGATTCGCTGTCGTGGAATCCCCACAAGTGGATGGGCACGATTCTCGATTGCTCGCTGTACTACGTCCGCGATGTCGCCGCCCTCGTGGGCGTGATGTCGACGGATCCGTCGTATCTCCGGTCGACGGCCACCGATTGGGTGGCCACCCAGTACCGCGACTGGGGGATCCCCCTCGGGCGTCGGTTCCGCGCGTTGAAGCTGTGGTTCCAACTCCGTCTCGACGGCATCGAGGCGATCCAGGCCCGCCTGCGGCGCGACCTCGCCAACGCGCAGTGGTTCGCCGAACGGGTCCGGGCTGCTCCGGGCTGGCGTGTCCTTGCCCCGGTGACCCTGCAGACCGTGTGCGTCCGCTACGAGCCCGAGGGCATCGCGGGCGACGCGCTCGACACGTTCACCCTCGCCTGGATCCGGCGGATCAACGTGTCTGGTGACGCCTTCTGCTCGCCGTCACAACTCGACGGACGGTGGATGGTGCGGGTGTCGATCGGGGTCGAGGGAACCGAACGGGCCGATGTGGAGCACCTGTGGGCGCGCTTCCGGACCGAGGTCGCCGTCTCGTCCTGAGTCGCCCGGCCGACCCTGCGCTCAGCGGGAGCGGACCTCGAAGCGGATGCCACACGGATCCACGCCCATGACGATCCGTCGACCATCGACGGTGATGTCGCCTTCCATGTCGAATCCACTCGTGTCGAGGGCGAAGAGCACGTCGTCGAAGCGCTCCACGACGAACACTCCGATGGGCTGACCCGGGCGTAGCGGCCATTGTGGAACCAACGCCGAGGTGTCGGCGGCGTCGAGACCGACGAACTCCAACGCCTCATAGCGGATGGGCGTGACCGCAGCATCGCAGTAGAGACCCATACGCGCGCTGACGATCTTGGGAAGCTCCATCAGATCGGCGAGTCCCGGCGTGGAGATCACGGCGTCGCCGAGCACCGTGAGGCCGCCACCATCTCGCCACGCGGTCGAGAAGGTGTCGACGGAATCGACGATGTTCACGATCGAATGGACCTCGGAATGCAGTCGCGACTCATCGTGGTCGAGCACGCTCGGTCGTCGCGTGGAATTGGCGATGAACACGAGTCGCACCCCGTCGGGGCCGGTGGTCTTACCCTCTTCGAGGCGCATCGTGCCGAACTCGTAGACCATCCGACCGCGATGCGTTGCACCCGCGGCCACCGCCGCATCGAGTGATCGGTCCATGTCGCGGGTGTAGAGATCCACGGCAAACGGCCCACGATCCCACGGGCCCATGGCTACCTCCGGCTGAGCGGTAGCGACGATTCGGAGACCTCCGGCCGACGCGCCCGGAACCGACAGCGAGATCTGCTCCGACCCCTCCTCCACTCCGTAGAGCCGGGCAAGGGCGGCGTCGACCGTCGTACGTTCGGTGACCTCGAAGCCCATCGGCACCCAGAAGGCGGCCTGGCGTTCGGGGTCGCCGGAGCCGATCAGGGCATGGTCCGGGCTCATCAACAACGGTGCGGGTGGCGTGGTCATGCGAGTTTCCTTGCCAACGTGCCGGCCCTACAGTGGCCGTGCGGAAGTGGAACAGCGTTCCGCCGAGCGAAACGTCTGCACGATATCTCGTCTGTGCCGATCCGTCTTGAGAGGGGTGAGCCGTGACCGATGAAAGCGACCGTGGTTCCCCCGTCGACGTCCTGATCGTCGGAGCCGGAACGGCTGGACTTCCCTGCGCTATTGCCGCGGTCGACGCCGGAGCGCGCGTGCTCCTCGTCGACAAGGCCGACCGGATCGGCGGCACCCTGCACCTCACCGGGGGCCATTTCTCGGCCGCCGGGACGAACCGCCAGCGCGCCTGTGGAATCGTCGATGACTCCATCGAACGGCACTACGTCGACGTCCAGCGGATCAGCGAGGGAACGGCGCGCGAAGACATCGCCCGCCGCGCCGTCGAGCTCGCTCCCGAGATGGTCGACTGGCTCGAGTCGTGCGGATTCGAGTTCGACCCGGTCACGCCGCGCATCGTTTACGGCCACGAGCCGTACGACACGGCGCGCACGTACTACGGCGTGAAGGAAGGCCGTTCGCTCCTCGAGCTATTTGCACCGATGATCGAGTCAAGGGTCTCGGGCGGCCGTCTTGCGATCGCCCTGAGCACGGCCCTCGACGACCTCGTCATCGAGGACGGTGTCTGTGTCGGCGCTGTGGTCAGGCGCACCGACGGGACCGAGTCGGTGGTCCGCGCGAGAAGTGTTGTTCTGGCAACGGGCGGATACGGAGCGGCGCCCGAGCTGTTCGCCGAGCTCGACGGCGCTCCCCTCGTGAGCGCCGCTGCGACCACGAGCACCGGTGACGGTCTCGCGATCGCCCGACGCCACGGAGCCCACGTCGCCGGCGTGGGCACCTATCTTCCGACCTTCGGCGGCATGCCCTCGCCCGAAGATCCGGAGCGCGTGCAGTGGGTCGATCGCCCACTCCTCGTCGCCACCGAACGGACACCGTGGGAGATCTACGTCGGCCCTGACGGCCGGCGGTTCGTGGCCGAGGACGAGCCGTCGGTGGATCTGAAGGAACGCGCGCTTACGAAAGTGCCGACGATGACGTTCTATACGGTGTTCGACGACCGTGCCGTCGACGAATCGCCGAACATCGTCGTCGGGTGGTCCGCCGACGACATGCGGTCACGGGCCGGCGTCCGACCGGGCGTGTTCGTGGCCGACACCGTCGAAGAGCTTGCCCGAAAGGCGGGGCTCCCACCGGAGGCACTGCGAGCGAGCGTGGCGGCCTACAACGATGCCGTCGAGAGCGGACACGATCCTGACCTCGGTCGCACGGTGTTCCCGGCTCGGATCGAACGTGCGCCGTTCTACGCGATGCGCAACCACGGAATCACGCTGATCACGTTCGCCGGTATCGATGTCGACGAGCAGCTCCGCATCCGGCGAAGCGACGGTTCGGTCATCGAGAACCTCTACGGACTCGGTGAGTTGCTCGGGTCGGCCGCCTACATGGGGAACTCCTTCTGCTCCGGCATGCTCGTCGGTCCGTGCATCTCGTTCGGACGCGAGCTCGGCCGTCGGCTCGCTGAGGCCGCCCTCGTTGAGGCCGCCGTCGATGGTCGCTCACCCGGCCAGTGACCCGGCCGAGCTCGACCGGAGCCGAAGTACGTTTGTCCGAAGCTCTTGCCGACCGAAGCCACGACCTCCCAGGAGACCGCCATGCCCGCCCTTGACCGCAACAACCCGACCGCCTGGGCCGACGCGTTCATCCGTTCGATCGTCGAGGAGCGTGTTCAGGATGTGATCGCCGGCTACGACCCGGGCGATCGTAGCTACGTCTTTCTCGAAGGACCGCGGTGGAGCACACTCACGGGGGCGGCCATTGCGTCGGGATGGACGGCGTACCTGAACTCCCCGATACGGATCAGCGGATACGACTGGGTTGAGGGGCCGTTCGCCCAGATCGAGGAGAAGATGGGCTGGATCGCCGGCATCCTCGACCTTCATGTGACCGTCGGTGGCGTGGCCAAGACGCTGCGTCTGCGCGGCACCTACGTCATCACCGAACATGCGCCCGGCGACTGGGGGATCGTGCACGAGCACTTCAGCGCGCCCGACCCCGACCCGTACGGCATGGGCGACTGGCTGCCGAAAGCGTGACACACGCGGCGATACCTACGCCCGGGGAGCCCCTGAGCACCGCAGCGGCCGCATCCACGCGGCGGCCAGGGCATCGATCAGGAGTCGAAGTCGACGCAGAGATGCGCGACGCGTTGGAGGGTGCCGTCCAATCGCTCCCGACGAGGCATTTCCGTCCGGGCGAGGTCATGATGCGCGAAAGCGAACGCGCTGAATGGTTCGCCTACCTGGCATCAGGCACGGCAGATGTCTCGCGCCCGACCCCGACCGGTGCCGTCAGAATCGGGGTCGCCCAGGCCGGTTCCTTCGTCGGCGAGTTGGCGCTCGTGACCGGGAGACCGAGAAGCGCAACGGTCACCGCGACGACCGACGTGGTCGCCTTCGTCGGCTCGGCAACCGACTTCCACCGCATCCTCGCCGACCACCGCGTCGCCGAGGGCCTCGCCCGGGTGGTTGCCGGGCGACTTGCTGCTCTTGCCGAACCGGTCAGTGTGCCTCTCGCCGAGGGCCTGACCATCCTGCTCCGACCGGGTCTCTCCACCGACGGTCCCTTTCTGGCCGCGGGGCTCGCGGAGATGTCCCGTGAGTCGCTCCAGCGCCGCTTCTTCTCCGGCGGCATGCCGCCGGAGTCCGTCATCCGCTACCTCCTCGACGTCGACTACGTCGACCATTTCGCCTGGGTCGCCATCGACGCCGCCGACCCCCAACTCGTCCCGATCGGATCGGCCCGGTTCATTCGTTCGCTTACGGATCACCGCGAAGCCGATATCGCCTTCGGGCTCGTGGATCAATGGCAGGGCCGGGGAGTCGGGACGCTGCTGATCGAGGCACTCGGCGTTGCCGCAACAGTGGGCGGCATCGATCGATTCACCGCCGATGTCCTGCGGGACAACACCTCGATGCGCCGCATGTTGGCGCGTCCGAGCACAACCTGGGTGGGGACCGAGCCTGGAGTGGTGCACGCGCAAGCCGAGGTCAGCGAGTTCGGCTCCCGGATCGATCCCGGCATCCGAGAGTCGCTCACCCGGGTGGCGGCGACGATCATCTGGAACTCGGCCTCGGTCCTCCTCTGACCGATCTGCGCTCCGGCCCCTCCGCTCTCCGGGTGGAGCGGCGGACGCGGGCGGGGTCAGCGGATCGCAGTCCACATGGCGGAAACCGTCCTATGCGCCGTCCGAATGGCAGCCATCGGCAAGACTTGCCGTGCTGTGCCTCTTGCGACTCCACCTTCGACCCGCCAGGCCGGCCCAGGCGATGCCACCGCGCATTCCCGGGTGTCGAAGCGCGCGGCCGTTCGGATGGAGCGCAGCGAGCCCGGGGGCTTCGGCGACGACCGTGACCTTTCGTCGGGGGAATTCCTCGGAGAACCGCCGGGCGTTCATCAGCCGGGTCATCAGTTCGGTCTTGCCTCGACGCTGCTCTTCAGCGGTTCCGCCGCGGTAGTCACGGCGTTCGCGCAGGACCTGTCCACGATCGCCGCTCCGGCCAGCGGGGTCCGGGTGCCGTTGGCCCTCATGGTCGTTGCCTTCTTCCTCGCCGGGCGCTACTGCCTTCGCGAACGTATCGGGGGAACGGTCCACGTCGTCGCGGCAACCGAACTACCGCTCGTCGTCGCGCTGTTCGCCTCCCGTCCGATCCATGTTCTGACGTGCGCGATGGCCGGGATGGCTGCGGCCGTCATCGCAACTCGCCACGGTCAACGGAGTGAGCGTCTCCGGAGCGCAGCGCTGTCCGTCGCCGAGATAGCGACCGTTCTCGAGATCGTCGGCCGGGTCGACCCGGATCCTTTCGTTCTTCGCACCGGGACCTGGGGCGCGGTTCTCTTCATCGTGCTCGCGGTTCGGTTCGTCCGTCTCGCTGTCGTCCATCTCGTCGGTGTGCTTAGTAATGAGCACGAGACGATGCGGAGCCTCATCGCGACGACGCTCGTGAGCATGGCCGCGTGTGCGTGCTTCACTTCGCTGGCGTTGATTGCTGCCATGGTGCAGACACAAAGCCGCTTGGCCATGATGCTGGTCGTTGTCGTCTGCCTGCTCCCGCTTCTCGCATACCGGGCATATGTCATTCTCCGCGAGCGGTTCTCGCGGCTCCGGCTGCTTCAGGACTACACCGCGGCACTCGCCCGCAGCGTGGTGGACCACCAGTTGATCAGCGAGCGGGCGGCGGAACAGGCCCGCCTGCTGCTCAACGCAGAGACGGGCGAGATCACGCTTTCGCGTGGCGAAATTGCCGTGCGCGCCATCGCCGGCGCCGAGCACCGCGGGGTCGGCATTCCCTCCCCGGGGGATTGGCTCTGGGAGCGGATCGTCGCGTCGAAGCGCGCCGTCGTGATCAACGAATCGACTGTTGGTGAGGACGCCCAGGCCTACCGGTCCATGGTCGGGGCCCGGGACATCCTCGCCGCTCCGTTGATGCACGGCGACGAGGTGCTCGGCGTGATCGCGGTGCGCAACCGATCCGACGAGCTGGCGACCTTCTCACCCTCGGACTGTCAGCTCTTTGCCACGATGGCCGACCAGACTGCTGTCGCCGTGCGGGCGAGCCGACTGCAGGAGCGCGTTCAAGAGGAGCTCCGAGAGAAGGCGCGGGCAGCGTTCGTCGACCCACTCACGTCGCTGGTGAGCCGGCACGGGCTGAACACCGCGATCGACGAGTTCGGCACAAACCGCCGCGGTGCGCTCCTCTCGCTCGATCTGAACGGATTCAAGGAGATCAACTCCACCCTCGGCCACGAGTTGGGAGACGACGTCCTCGTGCTCCTCGCCGAACGGATCCTCGCCGTGCTTCCTCGGGCAGCGACGGTCGCCCGGCTCGGCGGAGACGAATTCGCCGTACTGATTCCCGATGTCGACGAGTCGGTGGCGCTGGTCATCGCCGAGCGGGTGCTCCTGGCCGTGCGGGCTGCCGCGGCTCTCGATGCGGCCACTGTCACCCTCGATGCGGCCGTCGGCATTGCGCTCGTACCCGAGCACGGTCGCAGCCATGCGATCGTGATGCGCCGGGCCGACCTCGCGATGTTCGAGGCCAAAGCCAAGCGCGAGACCTCGCCCCGGGTGTTCACCGCGGAGATGGAGTCGCAGAGCCATCGGCGCGTCGAGCTGCTCCGCGAGCTCCGGGCGGCCCTCGTCGCCGGTTCGCTCACGGTGAACTACCAACCGAAAGCCCATCTCGGCACCGGTGTCGTCCAAGGGGTCGAGGCCCTCGTGCGCTGGCACCATCCGCTGCTCGGCCACATTGCTCCCGACGAGTTCATCGGCCTCGCCGAGCAGTCCGGGCTCATCGAGCCGCTGACCGAATTCGTGTTGCGCACCTCGCTGATCGATTGTCGTTCCTGGCGGGATCGCGGTCTCGAGGCATCGGTCGGGGTGAACGTGTCCGTTCGGACGCTGAAGCGGCCCGACCTCCTGTCCTGGGTGACGGCCATGCTGGAGGAGACCGGAGTCGTGCCGAGTGGGCTCGTGTTCGAGCTGACGGAGCGGGAGTACGTCGACGACGACCCTGAGATCGGTCTGGCCCTCGCCGGTCTCCACGCCCTCGGCATCGGTCTGTCGATCGACGACTTCGGTGCCGGGTACTCGTCACTCGGGTACCTTCGTCGACTGGTCGCCGATGAGCTCAAGCTCGATCGGGCATTGGTGAAGGACGTTGCCGACGACGCGGATGCGGCGGCCATCGTCACCGCTGTGGTCACCCTTGCGGATCAGCTCGGTCTTCGCACCGTCGCCGAAGGCGTCGAAGACGACGCCACGTGGGAACGTCTGCGCGAGCTCGGAGTGGCGGTCGGACAGGGCTACATCCTCAGCCGCCCCCTTCCCATCGAAGCCCTCATGGGCTGGATGTGGGAGCGCCGCAACGCCGCCATCGTCGGCGGAAGGTAACCGCACCTGGCGGTGGCCGGTAACGTGACGTAGTGCAGCGTGGCGATCAGAGCTCGGGACTCGC
>JANOJN010000311.1:0-42818 GCA_031418775.1 Acidimicrobiia bacterium | reverse complement strand
CCTCACTCGCCGAAGCCAGCGCTGTAACCTCACCGAAACGCCGCCCGAGGCGAGCCGCACGTCGACGCCTGGACGAACTGGGTGTGCTTTCGGAACGGACACGGCGACTCATCGTCCAGGCCCGCACACGCATCAATGGAGGTGTCCCGCCGGGCGCGACAAGACTCGTGTCACTGCACGAACCCGACGCCCGACCGATCGCGAAAGGACGCCTCGGGAAACCCGTCGAGTTCGGCTACAAAGCCCAGGTGTGTGACAACGGTGACGGCCTCATCGTCGACCACTCGGTGCACATCGGCAACCCCCACGACACCGACCTCCTCCGGCCCGCGGTCGAGCGGATCATCAAACAGTGCGGCGGGCCGCCAGTCATGTTGACCGCCGATCGGGGCTACAACGAAGCGACAATGGAAGCCGACCTCGTCTTCGTTGGTGTGGCCGCAGTGGCGATCCCTCGCACCGGGAAACCGTCGGCAGCGCGGGTCGCAGTCAAACGTTCCGAACCGTTCGTTGCTGCGGTGAAATGGCGCACCGGTGCCGAAGGACGGATCAGCTATCTAAAGCGTGATCTCGGCTGGCGACGCACCCGGCTACGCAGCCACGACGGCGCACGCATCTGGTGCGGACACGGCGTCTTCACCCACAACCTCACCAAACTCAACAAGCTCCGACAATGACGCTCACCAAGACCGCCAACCCGCCACCAACACCGCCGGGACTACTCAGCGCGCCTATGAACTGGTCGGCGAGCCACCTGAACGTCCTCAGCCATCACGCCCCAGGCGCACCGATCGAGCCCGACCCCAACACCCTCAATCGCCCGAGTTCTTCCGGGGGAAGTAGCTAACAGATCGGCCATTGGGAAGGCGACCTGTCACGTACTCCGAGCTCGCTCACACCGTCGCACGCCGCCGGGCGATCCACCAGGAAATCTTCGGTCAAGGTCATGCGTCGTCCGACGAACTGAGCTGACGTCCGCTGCGGGCTGGGCGACGCTACACGTAGCGGGCGTCCTTCATGGGCGGCCGGGGTCGGAGGGCGGTGGTAGGGCGCCCGTGGTGAGTTGCAGGAGTTCGATCTGCGCTTCGAAGAGCTCGTCACGTGCTTGATCGCTGATCCAGTGGAGGTGGTCGAAGGTTTCGAGGCATGCGAAGCCGTGGACGGCGGCAAGGAAGTGGAGCAGCGCCTGGTAAGCGTCGGCGGGTATTCGAGCGCCGTCGGCTGCTTGTGCGGTGCCTGCCTCGGTCGCCCACTGCGGGCCAACGTGACGGATAAGCGGGTGCGCGAGCTGTCCCTTGTCAATGACGGCGCGCAGGGACTGCTCGAGTGTGGCCATGGTGGCCCCGGCGGCCGGTCCTGAGGTGTGCTGATTGTGCTGTCCGAAGCCAGGGTTCGGGAGGCCGAACAGTAGCGAGAAACGGGCCGGGTCGGCCTTGGCGAAGTTTCGATATGAGACGGCCGCGGCGCGGATCCACCCGGCGAGGTCGTCGGGCTCCGTGGCCTCGAGGGCCGCTGTCAGCTGAGTCGACATCTCGGCGAAGCCGTCGACCATCAAGGCGGAGAGCAGTTGGTCGCGGTCGGCGTAGTAGCGGTAGAGCGCTGGCGCCGTCATGCCCATTTCCCGGGCGATGTCGGCGAAGCGGAGATCGGCACCGTGTTCTCGGAGCATCCGCATGGCGGTTGCTTTGATCTCCTTGATGGTCGCTGCCCGCACCCGCTCCCGCCGCGAGGGGACCTTTTCCAGCTCTGCAGCAGTCGATCGCATACGACCAACGTAACATTACTTCACGAATGTTATCTACCTTGACAGAATCTCCGGGATCTGGTTAGGTGAAGCTACTGAACAAACGTGACGTTTCGTAACGAAAGACGGTCAACATGCACGGTCGCCCCACACAACAACCCTCCGGCGAATCCTCGCCCAGCCACCCCAATCGCTGGCGCATCCTTGGTGTGCTGGTACTCGCGCTCCTCGTGACCTCCATCGACCACACCATCATCAACGTGGCGTTACCCGAGATGGTCAGTGATCTCGGCGCGAGCGCCGCCCAGTTGCAGTGGATCGTCGCTGCCTACACCGTTGTCTTCGCCGGACTTCTGCTCACCGCCGGAAGCTTCGGGGACCGGTTCGGCCGTCGCCGGGCACTGGCTGCAGGCCTGATGACCTTCATGACCGGCTCGGTCGTGAGCGCCATCGCCGGCACGACGACGATGCTCATCGTCGGCCGCGGCATCATGGGCCTCGGAGGGGCACTCATCATGCCGACCACGCTCTCCATCCTCGTCAACTCCTTCGGCGACCCGCACGGACGAGGCAAGGCCATCGCCATCTGGACCGCCGCCAGCGGCGCCGGCATCGCACTCGGGCCCATCGTCGGAGGGACGCTCATGCGCAACTTCTCGTGGTCGTCGGTGTTCTGGATCAACGTACCACTGCTCGCCATTGCGCTGGCGGGCACGCAGCACATCGTCCCCGACTCCCGCGACCCGAAAGCGACCAGGCTCGATCCCGTCGGTGCTCTGCTCTCCATCGCGATGATCGGTTCACTCGTCTATGCCATCATCGAAGCGCCACGCAGCGGCTGGACCTCGACCTTCACTTTGATGTCGCTGATGGTCGCCACCATGACCGGCGCCATGTTCATCCGCTCCCAGCTACGACGCGACGAGCCCATGCTCGACATGCGACTGTTCGCCAATCGGGGCTTCTCCGCCGGCAGCGTCGCCCTCGCCATGCTGTTCTTCGCCATGGCAGGCACCGTCTTTCTCCAAGCGCAGTACCTACAGTTCATCCTCGGCTACACCCCGCTCCTCGCCGGCGCCGCACTGGTACCTGCAGCGCTCGGAATGATCCTCGGCAGCGGAGCCGGCGCTCATCTCGCTGGCACCGTCGGCGGCCGCATCGCCGTCGTCACCGGCACCGCCCTCGCTGCCGGTGGTGTCGCCGTGCAAGCCGCACTCATCGACGGCACGTCGTACACGCCCACCGGGGTCGGGCTCCTGCTGTTCGGTCTCGGAGCGGGTATCGCCATGCCCACGGCGACCGACCTGATCATGTCAACGCTCCCCCCGGCCCGAGCCGGCGTCGGGTCCGCCGTCAACGACACAGTCCGCGAGCTCGGCGGAGCGCTCGGCGTCGCTGTCATCGGCAGTGTCGCCGCGAGCTTGTACGCGTCGGACCTACAAGGTCAGCTCGATGGCATCACCGGAGTCCCAGACAACGTCCGCGCCGCGCTCACCGACAACGTCGGCGCAGCACTCGACATCAGCCACCGCCTCACGGCGAACGGCGCCGAGATCGGCACCGCCGCACGCAACGCGTTCGTAACCTCGATGAGCAGTTCACTCTGGGTCGGCGTCGGACTCGCAGCCCTCGCAGCCCTCATCGCCTTCGTCCACCTCCCCAAACACACACCCACCTCCGACAGACACGCCGTCGCTACCGGGACCGCTACTGGTGTCCGGCCATGAATTCCGCACCAGCGCTGAACTCCGTCCGAGCACACAAAGATGTCAGCGCCCCCGGCCGTGACGATGCCGAGCTCGCAATACAGGCGAACCCGGTGGCCCAGACCACCACGGTACGGTTCGGCGGAGTGCTCGTTCGGCCGTCTCGCTTGTTCGCCACGCTGTCGTTGAATATCTGCGATCAGCGATCGACAGTGTTGATGGCATTGGCCGCAATGGCCAGGTCCTCACGGCTCGTCACCACGAGCACCCGTGCCGAGGCCTGCGCCGCGGACACGTCCACATCGCCGGTTGCCGTTGCGTTGGCTCGTTCGTCGAGGGTCACACCGGCGAACGCAAACCGGGCGCTCACCCGCGTCCGCACCTCGGACGAGTGCTCCCCGACGCCGCCGGTGAAGACGAGGGCGTCGAATCCACCGAGAGAGGCCGCCATTGCACCCGCGCCCGCCGTCACGCGGTGGACAAACACGTCGATGGCGAGCCGCGCCCTTTCATCACCATCGTCACGCGCGGCCGTCACCGAACGGAGGTCGCCACTCACGCCAGAGAGTCCGAACAGCCCGGCGTGGCGCTCCAGGAGATCCTCAAGGGCGTCGACAGTGGTTCCGGTGCGCAAAAGGTGCAGGATCAGCCCGGGATCGACGGAGCCCGACCGCGTGGCCATCACCAGCCCGTCCAATGGCGTGAATCCCATCGTGGTGTCGATGCTGCGACCGCGGTCGATGGCCGCGACCGAGCATCCGCCACCCAAGTGACAGGTCACCAGCCGCAGCTCGGTCAGCGGCCGACCGAGTAGGACGGCGGCACGATGAGCAGCCCATTCGTGGCTGATGCCGTGGAATCCATAGCGGCGCAGGCCCCGCCCAATCCACTCATACGGTCCGCCGTATGCGGCCGCAGCCATTGTCATCGTGCGATGGAACGTGGTGTCGAACACGGCGACCTGGGGCACCGAAGGCTCGACGACTCGCCGCGCTGCGGTGATGCCGTCGAGCCCGGCGAGGTTGTGCAGGGGCGCCATGTCGGCGACCGAACGGATGGCCGCCTCGACCGCGGCATCGACGATCACAGGGCCGTCGAAGTGGTCCCCACCATGCACGATGCGATGGGCGACGGCAACGAGTGTGGCCGGATCGATGGGTGCCGCCCGCAGTTGGCGTTCGATCCCGGAGACCCGGTCCGGGCCCAGCTCATCGGTGCTTGCGTCTGCGCTCCAGCGTTCGACCAACGACGATGCCATCGAAGCCGCCTTGGAAACCGCCGTGGAACCCGCCGAGCCGTACAACCCGATCTTGACCGACGTCGAGCCCGTATTGATGACGACGACGGTCCGGTCAGGCATCCCACTTCCAGTTGCGGATGTCTGGCAGATCCTGGCCGACCGAGCGGATGTAGCTGCGATGGCGGACGAGCTCGTTGGTCATCAGTTCTCGCAGGTACGCGCCCGCCGGGCCGACTTCTGGGACCCGGTCGATCACGTCCATCACGAGGTGGAAGCGGTCGATGCGGTTCAGCACGCACATGTCGAACGGCGTCGTGGTGGTGCCCTCTTCGATATAGCCGCGTACGTGCAGTTGATCGTGGTTGTGGCGGCGGTACGTGAGACGGTGGATGAGCCATGGGTAGCCGTGGAAGTTGAACAGCACCGGCCGGTCGACACCGAACAGCGCGTCGAAATGGTTGTCGCTGAGCCCATGGGGGTGCTCGCTCTCCGGTTGCAATGCCATCAGGTCAACTACGTTCACAACCCGGATGCGCAGATGCGGCACGTGGCGCCGGAGGATGTCGACCGCGGCCAAGGTCTCGAGGGTGGGCACGTCGCCGCAGCAGGCCATCACCACATCGGGCGCGACACCGGCATCGTTGCTGGCCCACTCCCAGATACCGACGCCCTTGGCACAGTGGGCTATGGCCTGGTCGATGTCGAGGAACTGCAACGCAGGCTGCTTGCCGGCCACGATCACGTTCACCTGCTGACGACTGCGCAGGCAGTGGTCCGCGACCGACAACAGGGTGTTGGCATCGGGTGGCAGGTAGACCCGCACGTGCTCGGCCTTCTTGTTGACCACGTGGTCGATGAAACCCGGGTCCTGATGGCTGAAGCCGTTGTGGTCCTGGCGCCACACGTGCGAAGTGAGGAGATAGTTGAGCGACGCGATCTTCGGCCGCCATTCCAGTTCGCTGGACACCTTGAGCCACTTGGCGTGCTGGTTGAACATCGAGTCAATGATGTGGATGAACGCCTCGTAGCAGGAAAACAGGCCGTGCCGCCCGGTGAGCAGGTAACCCTCGAGCCAGCCCTGGCACGTGTGCTCCGACAAGATCTCCATCACCCGCCCGCCGGGCGATAGATGCAGCTCAACATCCTGGTCCGAACGTTCGCCCATCCATGTCCGGCCGGTCGCCTCGAACACGTCACCGAGCCGGTTCGACGCTGTCTCGTCGGGCCCGAAGATGCGGAAGTTCCGCTGGTCAGCGTTGGCCGACAACACATCGCGCAGCAACGTCCCGAGCGGCCTGGTCGACTCGGCCACCACGACACCCGGATGCTCCAGCACCACGGCGTACTCGCGGAAGTCCGGCAGCCGCAACGGCCGCAGCAGACGGCCCCCATTGGCATGCGGGTTGGCGCCCATCCGCCGATCGCCCACCGGGGCCAGGGCGGCGACCGCGTCGACGACCCGGCCGTCGGCGTCGAACAACTCCTCGGGCCGATAGCTGCGCATCCAGGTCTCAAGCATCGCCAAGTGCTCGGGGTGTTGTGCGTCGACGCTCAGCGGGAGCTGATGCGCCCGCCAGGTGCCCTCGACCGCAACCCCGTCAACGACTTCTGGCCCGGTCCACCCCTTCGGGGTGCGCAGCACAATGCACGGCCACAACGGCCGGCTACTGGACGTGCCCACGCACGAGGTGCGGGCGGCGGCATGGATGGCGGCAATCGAGTCACACACCGTGTCCAAGGTGCCGGCCAGCTGCTGATGCACCTCATCGGGGTCGTCGCCCGAAACCTCGTACGGCTCCCACCCGTACCCGCGCAGCAGGCTGGTCAATTCCCCCGGAGCGAGGCGCGACAGCACCGTCGGGTTGGCGATCTTGTAGCCATTCAAATGCAGGATGGGCAGCACGGCGCCGTCGGTCGCCGGGTCGAGAAACTTGTTCGAATGCCAACTCGCCGCGAGCGGCCCGGTTTCCGCCTCGCCATCGCCGATCACACACGCAACGAGCAGGTCGGGGTTGTCGAACGCCGCGCCGAACGCGTGGGAGAGCGAATAACCGAGCTCGCCGCCTTCGTGAATCGAGCCGGGCGTCTCCGGGGCAGCGTGGCTCGGGACGCCACCGGGGAACGAGAACTGCTTGCACAGACGCGCAAGACCCTCGGTGTCGCGGCCGATGTCGGGGTACACCTCGCTGTAGGTGCCTTCGAGGTAAGTGCTCGCCACGAGCCCCGGGCCGCCGTGGCCCGGACCCGCGATGAACACCACATTCAGATCCCGGGCCCGGATGACGCGATTCAGGTGCGCATAGAGGAGGTTCAGCCCCGGTGTCGTGCCCCAGTGACCGAGCAGTCGGGGTTTGACGTGGTCGATGCTCAGAGGATCACGCAGCAACGGGTTGGCCAGCAGGTAGATCTGACCGACCGACAGGTAGTTCGCAGCACGCCACCAAGCATCGATGGCGGCCAGCTCATCACCATCGAGGGGATCCCGTCGTGCAGTGAGTATTGCGGTCACCTCGGGCGCAACGCCGCGCCCAATTCCAGGCTCGCACTCCGACGCGTCCGTCACGGTCTCTCGAACCTTGCCATGGTCCTTCTCCAGCATGTTCGGCGGGTCGTCCATTCTTCTCCTCGATGTTCCGTTTCGACTCGCGTTGGCCGCGAGTTCGGTCCCTGCGGTGAAACTTGCTGTTGCGGACAAGCACACGGTTCGTGTTCCCCTACTCCTCGATGATGTCGGGGAACGTGGCGAGCGACGGGCCTGCAGAGGCTGTACCGATAGCGGTCTGAAGCATGTGGGTGCCAGCGACGATCCCACCGGCGATGTCTGACCTCGAGAAGAAGCGTGTCATTTCGGCAATCGCGCTGGCACAGGTCTCGTCGCTCACCCGTTCTCGTATTTCAGGGGAGGTCACGAGTTCGACACGTCGTGCTTCCGGCGCGACGAGCAGAAGGATGGCTGGACGGGTGTGTAACCCGGCCGTCTCGAACAGGGCTTCGGCGTGGGCGCGAGAGTTGTCGTTGGTCGGTCCCAAGTACACGCAGAACTGCAGACCAGTGGCTCGCTCGGCGTCCTCGACTGAGCGGACGATTCGGCGGTGTTGATGGCGGGTGAGGCGCTTCGTTCTACCAGTCACCGCTCGCACCGCCTCCCCCGAAACCGCCGCCCCCGCCGCCTCCGAAACCGCCTCCGCCTCGCCGACCCCCCATGCCGCCGCCCATTCCGCTGAGTGCCGAAAGCGCAGCTCCCCAAACGATGGCGTTGCCCAGCCCTCCCCTTCCACCCGGACCTCCCCGCCTTCGATTCCCGAAGACGGCCAGTGCGCCGAAGCCGAGGAAGAAACCGAGGTACAGCCATCCACCAATTCCCCTCCCGGGACCCTTTCCGGGTGCGAGTGGTGGAGGCAAGGCGGCCACCTGGGTGTCCCCGAGCTCTTGGCGGATGGCGTGTGTGCCCTGCACGACGGCCCCGCCGACATCGCCCCGCTTGAGCAGCGGTACGAGTCTTTCGCGGATGATGCGGCCGGACTGCAGGTCGGTGAGGTTGCCTTCCAGTCCGCGTCCAACCTCGATGCGGACCTTGCGGTCGCTGTTGGCGATGACGAGCACGATGCCGGTGTCCTTGTCCTTCTGGCCGACTCCCCATGAGCGAGCAAGGTCGATGGCGTAGTTCTCAATCGATTGATTCCCGGTGGTCTTGACGACAGCGACCGCGATCTGGTTGCCCGAGCGGGTCTGGTAGTCGAGCAGTTCGGCGTCGATCTGTCGTTCGGTGGCGTCTGGGACGATGCCAGCAGCGTCGACGACGGGTTGCGAGAACGGCGGAAACGACGTTGCCGCGCCGACAGGGATCGCGATCGCCATGAGTACGGCTGCGGCGGCAGCAAGCTTGATCAGACGGCGGGTCATTTCAGTGTCGTCGGCGAGGTGCCCAGGTCAACAGTTGGGTTGTCGGTCGACCCGGCGGCGGCCTTGAACAGCGGTCGTTCATTGAACCCGAACACACCGGCAATAAGGCTGCGGGGAAAGCGACGGATGGCGACGTTGTAGGACGTGACCGAAGCGTTGAAGTCGCGTCGGGACTGCGCGATGCGGTTCTCCGTCCCTTCGAGCTGCGTTTGCAGGTCGCGGATGTTCTGGTTGCTGCGGAGCTCAGGGTAGGCCTCGACAATGACGAGGAGGCGTCCGATGCCGGCATCGATCTGGCTCGTTGCGTTTGCTTTGTCCTCAACGGATTTGGCTCCAGCGTAAGCCTGGCGCGCCTTTGCCAGCTCGCCGAAGACGGCCTGCTCCTGGTTCAGTGCCCCTTTGACAGCGTTGACGAGGTTGGGGATGAGGTCGTTGCGACGTTGGAGTTGGGCGTCGAGATCAGCGAACGACCGATCCACGTCGGCCCGTTTGGTCACCAGGCCGTTGTAGGGGGCGACGAAAAGCAGCCCGAGGACCACAACGACGCCAGCAACAATCGCGACCGGTTTCAGCCAACGTGGACGGCCACCGATTCCGGGTTGAGAAACCGCGGTCATGTGCAGACTCCTGGCACCGGACGCAGCCGGCAGAGTTGGGTTGCCACGGACTCAGCGTGAAGCACAACGCGCCCTTTTCCATCCGGCTGCGCAACCGATGACAGCTGCGGACAACGCCGATGCTCCTTCTCGTCGATCTCCCCGCGTGCGAGACGCTCGTCGGGAACGTCTCTCGGCGTCCGATTCGGCTCGCCGAAGCTATTGGGGCGGCGATGCACCACGTTCAACACGATCCAGACCACAAACCCCCAGAAAAATGCCGTCATCAATGTCATCAGCATCCAGCCACCCCAATCTCCATGCCAAGACCCCATAGCGAACCTCCTAGGACGAATCCAGTCGTGTGTCTTCATCTAGCCACAGCCATTCCGGCGTGCCATCCGTAGCGGCCCGGATTCGCGCTGTGGCGAACTACGCACCGGCCCGTGGAACGTCTCATCCGTTACGGCACAAGAACGAATCCTGGAGCGTGGCGCCCCCGATCCATCAGGTCGGACGACATCGGCGGCGAGGATGCGTAGCTCCACCGCCACCCGACGGGTTCTCCACTGCGCATCAGAGATCAAGCTGCGCAGCTCGTCGATCTGGTTCCGGTTCGCCGAAATTCCAAGAGAGGAATCGGGCGGACCGCCGATCCGGTGCAACCCGCGAAGCAACGAGTCGAGGGCGTGGTCGACCTCGCCGCTCAGTCTTCGGGAGACGTCTGCGCGCTCTTCGTCCTGGGCGGCGGTCACTGCGGCGCGAAGTTGTTCCCCGGTGTGCAAACGGAGTTGGTCCGCCGAGCTGGCGGCCGTGGTTTCAGCACAATTCCGTTCGGACGCCACCCGCTCCGCGCTCTCGATTGCGCACGCAGCGAACGACGCAAGCATTCGCGTAAGCACCTGGTCGACAGCGTCGGACAGGGGGGTACCGCTCTGGTTTTCGAAAATGACGAGTTGGCCGTAGACCCGGCGGTCGCGCTCAATCGGGATCCAGAGACTGTCACGCAGCGGCCGGCCGCTCGGAACGACAGTCTTCGCTTCACCGACGATGTCGTTGTTCAACAGCCACTGAGCGTCCGGATCGCAGCACGGACTATGCGCGCCCACATCGGTGCCGTTCAGGAAGGTGGCGGTCACCGTCCGCCCGTCGCTGTCATAGACCTCCAGCGCGGCGCGCGCTCCAGCCACATTGGCGGCCCGGTCGACGATTTGTTGCAGTACCCCTCCAAGTTCGCGCTCGTCCGCCGTGTTGACGGCAAGGTCCAGAAAGAGACGCAAACGGGCGGAGTTCCCCGGCGGTGCACCTGGAAGACAATCGTCGGCTCGCCTGAAATGTGGTCGATCCAGTGACCCCATAAAGTCCTGCAATGCGATGTCTGCGCGATGTAGCGAGCCTCGCGCGGAGTCACCGCGTGAGGGGGCTGTGAACAGATCGGTTGCTTCCGGACTGAGGGCTTCGGGTGGTGCTTCACGGACGGCAGTTGCGGCCAAGACGAGCCCCTTGACGAGTGTTTCCCGGAGCAGGCGGACAATCGACTGCTGGCGTTCGGTGTACCCCAGCGACAAGCCGACTAAACCCGCAGGCGCTCCGGCACCAACTAGACCCGCAGGCGCTCCGGCACCAAGAGCTTCGCTACACCGATCCGACTGTCCGCCATCCCGTAGTACACGTCGAAGCGGTCCGGTGACCCGAGATCGTCGCGCCGGTCTATCGCCGTAGGGAACACGACGTTGGCAACAGTCCCTTGGCGTTCCTGCAACAACTCCGGAGCCAGGACAGGTTCCGGCGATCGGTACCGGACGACCTCGGGAGCTTCCTCCGAAAGCACCAACAACCCGGCCGAGTACCGCAGCTTGGGTACGGCGCTTGGGGACGCGGACGTCTCACTGACCCCGTGGTAGATGACAAGCCAGCCGTGGCGGGTGAGGATGGCCGGAGCCCCGCCGCCGATCTTGAGCTGTTCCCAAGGCGCAACCGGGGTGGCCAGGCGGTGATGCAAACCGAAATGGCGGAGGTGCGACGGCGCGCAGTCCGCTATTGCCGTCGAGCAGTACGAGATCCAGATGCTTTGGCGTGAGAAATCGACGTCGCTCGATGCGTGATGGCCGGCCATTTCCTCCGGACGGGTGCCAGGGAAGAGTGGCCGGTGCATGATCGCCATCGACATTTGTCCGGATGGATCCGGAACTGCGACCGGGAAGACACTTGCGTCCTTGTTGTCCACGCCGTCGAATTCGAGGCCCTCGTGTGGAAGGAAGGTGACCAGACCGAGGCGCTCCCATTGGAACAGGTCCTTTGAGATGGCCATCGCGATCCGTGGGCCGACCGGCGAATATGCGGTGTACGTCATGACGTAACTTCGGAGTGGTTCGACGTAGGTGATGCGGGGATCCTCACATCCTCCCGAACCGTTGGGACGGAGTTCGTAGTCGGCCTCCGGCTCCAGTGCGATGCCGAGGCGCTCGACACCCTCCGGGTCGCCGGCGGCGTCGAACAGCACCCGTGCTATGCCGATGCGCGAGTAGTTGCCTTTCGCGACGAGCCGTGGGAACAGGTAGAGCCGACCGTCGGGGCCACGTGCTGAGGCGGGGTTCAAGACGCCCTCGACCTCCCACTGATTGCCCGGCTCCGGTTCCATCACGATGCCAATGCGCTGGAGTTGGAAATCACCCATGGTTCGGCGCCCCCATGCAGGCGAGGATCGCCTCGATCACGCGTTTGGATTCATCGGGATCTCGCACCTGGATGGACACAACGCCTGCTTGCTTCGCCGGGTAATCGTTCCCGCCGGGGAACAGAGCATCGCCCACAAAGATCATCTCTTCAATGGCGATGCCAAGGATGTCTCGCAGCTTGTGGATTCCGTATGCCTTGTCGATGCCGTGCTTGGTGACGTCCACTGATGTGGTTCCTCCCAAGCGCACGTTGAATTCGGGAATGAGACTTTCGAGGCGTGTCTGCATCGCCTTACGCTTCGCAAAATCAGGATCCCATTGCTTCTTTGCTTCGAGAGGAGCCTGCTGACCCAGGGCGGAAAGCGTGATTTGGGTTCCCCGGTCCTCGATCTGTTGACCCCATGTCTTCGCGTTCAACAGATCAGACGACTGGATCGCCTGGTTCAATGCTCCAGCGATCTTCTCCTTCTCGTCGTCGGTCAGATCTTCTGAGTAGAGCTTCTTCCAGTCCGACACATACGTGAAGAACTTTGTTCCGGTGGTAGGCAGGATGGATAGGTTCGTCAGGCGCGCCTGCGACGGAAGATTGACGAGCAGTTGTTGCTGGAACTGCGGCCAGTCACCCCCGGAAATGACGGCCACGTTCAGAACGCCGAGAAGGGAATGGATGAGACCGGCCATCTCCGGGTCGATCACGGACTTGCTCTCAGCAAGGGTTCCGTCGAGGTCGAAGACGATGAGCCTTTTCACCGGTTTGAGATCACGATCGTGCATGTGAAGCCGTGCGCCGTTGGTAGACCATGGCCGTGGCAATCGTAAACGCGCCAAACCAGCCGAGGCCCAGTGCCAGGTAGAAAACCTCGTCGAATCGACCAGTGAAGGCACCGTCGATCATCACGCGCGACGCGCCGCGGGCGGGCAGGAACGCACCCCAGGCGGGCGGTCCGCCGGGGACCATGACGTTCTGGCCGAGCCCGACGTCGATGAAGGCCAGCAACAGAATCAGGTAGAGGCCACCGAGGCGGCCAGTGAGCGGCCCCACCAGCACGCCGACCATGGCGTAGGTGAGCGCAATGAGCAGGGTCGCACCGGCGAACACCACCCACTGGCGGGGCGCGTACGCGGCCCCCGACACGGCCACACCTACCGTCGTGGCGAGTGCGGTCGCGGCCCCGATGACGGCGAGCCGGCCGGCCAGCACCTCACGGGGCCGGAAGCCGGCGAGCACCAGTCGACGGTCACCGGCCCCTGAGCCGGTGACGATGAACAGGCCGGTGAGGCCGGCCAGGAACGCGGAGGCGACGGGCACCATGGTGGCCGCGTGCATGCGTCGCTGCGACAGCGATGCCGTGAAGCGACGCCCGCCCTCGACGAGAGCTAAACGGCCCGGCTCGTCGACAGTGACCATGATGGCCATGCCGATGAACAGCGCAGGGACGGCCAGCAGCAGAACCCAGAGGACTCGATTGCGGCGGTACTCTCGCATCCCCGCCCGGAGCACTGCGACCACCCGCACCGAGGCCGGAGCCACGCGCACCGGCGGTGTCGACACATGCGAGTCGGCACGCGGAGCAGCCCCCGGCTTCAGGGGCGCCGACGCCGAGGAGGTCACGCGAGTCGCTCCCGTCGACACGGTCGGAGCGGGCGTCGCCGGCGCCCCCGGTGCAGGTGCGGGTCGTGTGGTGGCGACCAGGCGGATCACGGCGAGCATCGACAGGCCCACCGCCCACACCATCGACCATCCGACGTCGCCGAGCGGGCCGGCGTGTCCGCTGGCCTGTGCCGTGAGGACGAGGGTGGGGAAATGCAGCGGGAACACCTCGGTCATCGGCGCCGAGCCCGACGTGAGGGCGGGTCCGAGAAACACGTCGAACACCCACACCAGACTCACCAGCAAAGAACCGTTCATCTCCGATTTCACGAACGTCCCGACAAGCACGCCGAAGGCGAGGTAAATGACGGCGACCAGCACCGTCGCCGAGATGGCCCGCAGTGGATCCTTGATCCCGACGCGCGCAGCCAGCGCCACCAGGCCTCCGGCCGCAGCGAGCAGGGCCAGGCCAAGGGACGCGCTGAGGCGGCCGGCAACTACGGGCGCAGTCCGATGGGCCGCCGCGGCGAGCCGCCGGTCGGCTTTCCGGGCGCCCGTGATCTGGAAGAACCCGGCCAGGCCGGCAAGCGCGGCAGCGGCCCAGCCTGCCGTGGCGGCCTCGATGCGGCGGGGATTGCCGCTTCCGCCACTCAGCTTCGAAAAGTCAGCCATCGTCGGGCCCCACACGAACACCAGCACGACGGGTACCAGGACGAGCATTGCGAGATTGAGGGGTTTGCGGGCGTAGTCGAGCAGCGCTCGACGTGCGACCAGGCCCGACATGGAACTCATCGGGGCACCGTCAAACCGTCGCGTAGCTCCACGATGCGATCGAAGCGCGCCTGGTCGGTGATGAAGTGACTGATCACGACCACACTTCGACCGGCCGCCCGGCGCTCGGCCGTGAGGCCCCAGAACCGCTCGTAGGTGTCGAAGTCGAATCCGGCGTACGGTTCGTCGAGAAGTAGCACCTCGGGGTCGGCCAGAAGTGCCACGGCCAGGTTGAGCTTGGACCGGGTCCCGCCCGAGAGCTCCTCCGCTCGGGTCGTTCGCCAGCGCTCGAACCCGAGTGTGGCGTAGAGGCCGTCGGCGGCGGCCGCCACTGCCGCACCATCCATGCCGTACGCGACGCCGAACAGCTCGAGGTGCTCCTCGCAGGTGAGGCGGTCATAGAGAACGGGCTCTTGGGGGCAGTACCCCATCCGACCGGAGACCTTGACCTCGCCGCTGTCGGCCGCCAACGCCCCCACGAGAATCTTCATAAGGGTGCTCTTGCCGGATCCGTTCTCCCCTACCAATCCCACAACCTCTCCGGCACCAACCACGAAATCCGCGCCCCTGAGCACCGACAATTCCCGTCGACGCGGCCACATCCCGCGCCGATACGACTTGGTGATGCCCGTCGCCACCAGACCAGCAACCTCTTCCGGGCCCGGCGGGGGTTTGTCGGTTGTCGCCCGTTCTACGGTGCGGTCCATTGTGTCCCCATCGTTCCGATCGTTGCCAGCATGACCCGCCGGCCGATCAGGAGACATCCGTACTTGACCCCGTGCGTATTGCGGCACTCTACCGACCGACGAGGGGGCCGAGAAATTGACCCAGGCTTCCGGCCGAGCCATCCAGACCGAGCGCCGGTCGGGTGCCGCAGACCTATCGCTTCTTCGGAGCGGGTGCGATCTTGTTCAGCGCTTTTCGGACCTGGCTGAGAGGTGTTCGACCGGCCCAATCGCCGGCCTGTTGGAACGACCCGTCGAGAAGCAGCGTGGACGGTGTCATAAAAACACCGTAGTAGTCGAAGAGCGCTTCATCTTTGCTCCACAACATTCGGACAGTCTTCAGATCGTGACGTTTCGCAAAAGCCGTGGCGGCTTTCTGATCTCCTTGGGTGCCGATGCCCAGCACGGTGAGGCGTTGTCGTTCCTGTCGAGCAAACTGCTCGATCTCGCGGGCTTCCGCGTTACACGTGGGTCAACCAGGCGTCCACAACCACACGAGCATGGCGCGTCCGGGAGTCCGCAGCGTGGCGAGATCCACAGACCGACCGCTGCGCAGGTCGACCAAATCGAACGATGGAATCGCCTCGTCCGCATTCGAAGTGTCGGGTTGTGTCGTCGGCGTCGACCGGGCTTTCTCCGCGGCGATCGCGCCCGGGACCGGAAGCATCACCGCGGCGACTGTGCATGCAACAATGAGCCCACGACGCAGCCTCCAACGAGCCTTCAAAGGCCGCAGCGTCGGGTTCACCTGTGTGCTCCACATACCCCAAGCGTAGTACCACAAGCTGTAGTACTCACGTTTCGTCGTGGTGAACTCAGGTGCGACACAACGCGTTGAAAAGCGCTTCGAAATGGTGCAGTTGGTACACCGCGAAGCTCAGCCCGACGACACTGGAAACGATAGCGAGAACGGTCAAAGACCGCGATCGTGCTGGTGGGTCGAGGAGGAACTCGGCCCGTGCGGCATCACCCAGACCAGAGAACCCAAGTGCCGGGCCCAGGGCACGGTGAGGGAGGAGGGCCACCTTGGCGATCGTGCGAGCAACCAGCATCCGATTGCCGTTGACCGCGGTGACAGCGGCATCATCGGCCCATCGCTCAAGGGAAAACTCCAACCGGCGGGTAAGCGGCCGAATGATCGGAAGCAGCGCTTCAGCCGCCCGCCCGATCGTGAGGTACCGATCGTGTCGATGATCAGCGTGCGCTCGCTCGTGGGCGAACACCACCTCCTGCTCCTCGGGCCCAAGGTGTCGGAGAAGCCCGGACGAAACAATCGTGGCTGCATCTGGCCCCGGGACAACGAACGCGAACACCTCGTCCGTGGCCACGACCGAGGTGCCTCGAAGACGCGACGACCGAAGCGTGCGCTGCACCTTCCAGAAGCGCCACGCACGAACAAGTCCCGCCAACGATGCTCCGACGGCCGGAATCCCAACCCAGGCCGACACAGTGCCATGTGCACCTACGATCATTGAACACCATTGGAGCTGAGCGGCAAACCAATTGACATGCGCGATGTAGCGAAACGCCAGCAGCCAGATACCGACAACGGCAACCGTGGTGATCCACACCACACTCGCCGCCAAGACAACCGCTGAAACACGCGGATGCAGGCGACGGTGCAAGAGCGGGAGCAAACCAGCCAGCATCAAACACGCCATCAGCGGGTGGAACCAGTGAAACGCCGTCACCTCCGCCCACCTTCGAGGAGCGCCCGAAGCGTCGCAGCATCACGCTTACCGAGCCCATTGACGAAACCAGCGAGAGCACCCCGGCGATCCGTGGTGTGGCTCAAAATCACGGCAATGCGCTGTGCCGCAAGGTCGCCTTCGCTGAGCGCCGGCCGGTACCGAAACGCCCGCCCATCAGGTTCTCGACTCACGAGGCCCTTGTCGAGCAATCGGGTCAAAACGGTCGCGATGCTCGTATAGGCGAGATCAAGGCCGGTCCGTTCCAAGATCTCAGCGGGCAGTAGCGCACCATCGGCATCCCACAGCGCTCGCATGATGTCGTCTTCCAAAGCACCATCGGGACGTCGCATAGTCCCCTCATCCTACCGGACGAGCAGATTCCCGAACCACCCGTCATCACCGACATCGTGCGAAAATCGCGAGCGCGGGCCCGGCGAATGCATGGCCAAATGTGACCCGGTAGCGGAAAAGCCACCGCGCGCCGATGCCGCTCCACCGCCGACCACGACGATGAGAAACGCGAGCGCGGCGACGGCCGATAGCCGTTTGAACGGACTGCCCTCGTGGCCCGGGGAAGGGTGCGCGCTGATGGCGCGATCAAGAGGTTTCGACATGTGATGGTGACCCTGCTGTCGCCGGGTGTCCCGGCGACAGCTCGGGTGCGAAGAATGTCAGCCGGCCAACACTTTCGACATCTCGGCGATTTCTGCTTCCTGGGCCGAGATGATCTTGCCGGCAAGTTCTTTCACGACCGCAGCCTTGCCGTCGGTCTGGGCGGTCTTGCTCATCGTGACCGCACCTTGGTGGTGGCGGACCATCATGTCGAGCCACAACTTGTCGAACGCCGGACCATTCGCGGCTTCAAGCCCGGTCATCTCGTCCAACGACATCATTCCCTCCGTGCCAGGCATGTCGCCCGTCTCCATGCCCTCCATGCCCTCCATGCCGGTCATGGCATCAACTGGCTGGCCCCACTCGGTCAGCCAACCGGTCATGAGCTGGATCTCCGGGTCCTGCGCACCCTGAATCCGAGTGGCGAGATCTTTCACTTCGGCACTCGCATTGCGCTCTGGGTCAAGGGCAATCGTCGACATTTCAACGGCTTGCTGGTGATGCGGAATCATTCCCTGGGCGAACGTGACGTCGTTCGCGTTGAACTCGGCGTCGGCCGGAATCGTGTCAGCGGCAACGATGTCCGCGGGAATGGTCTCCGAACCGGCGCTGTCATCGACAACAGCCTCCGTCGCTGGGTCAGTCGCGGCGCTGTCTGATGACGATGAGCAGGCACCGAGCGTGAGAGCAAGCATGAGGGGAAATGCGAAAACGATCGCAGTCGAGCGAAGTTTCATGGGGGGTCTCCTAAAAGGCGAAACAAGAACGACTAATCTTACATCCTGTCGTAGTCAATTCGTGGCTCAGTGAAGAAGCTCGCTGTCGCCGCGTCCCTTGACTGCGTCCGCGGACCGCTTTCGAACGGCGTACTGGACGAACAAGGCACCCACCACAACAACGATGATCGCCAGCATCCGTGCTGGCCCAAGGTTGGCGAGAGCGTTCGATATCCACGCGCGTCGACGGTCGACCCCGGAAACGACGCTGTCGGTCGACAGGTTTCCCGAATAGACCCGCAATTCCCAGCGCGCGTACCACATCGCGTATCCGCCGCTCAGAATCATCATGACACCGCCAACCTTCGACGCGTACCGTGAAGCTCGGCGAAAGACATTTCGCGGCGAACGGGCTACCACCACCCCAACCGCGAGCGCGGCAACGACAATGCCCATGCCCGCCGCATACGCACCGTAGGTGACGAGGCCGCCGATGGCCGAACGTCGTCGCCCGACCGCAACGATCGCGAGGAATGGGCCGACGGTGCACGACAACGATGACACCGCATAGGTGACACCGAAGCTGACCATCGACAGCACACCACGACCCGAAAACCGATGACGGGTGATCAGAACGGGCAGCGCAACTTTGTGTCCCAACAACATCGCGACACCGGCAAGAACAACGAGGGCTCCCACGACAAGCGTGACGAACGGCAACCGCTGTTGAAAGCTTGTCGACACTCGGTCAAGGATCACGCCGGCCAAGGAAAAGACGGCGACGAACCCTGCGGTGACCGCCACTGCGGATCCTCCCGCCCGGGCGAGGCGCTTCGGGATCGTGGAGTTCGCCTCGACCGAACCGACGAACAACCCGATGTAGGCAGGCAGGAGCGAGAAGCCACACGGGTTCACCGCGGCCACCATCCCTGCCGTGATCGCAAGCGCGACCGGAGCATTCATCGTCTGCTCACGTCCTCACCGTCTTCGATTCCGAATGGAAGCCCTAGAGCGACCTCGGACTCTGGGACAACGCTTCGAACTCGACGACGTCGAACCGTCACCACGACGAGTCCAATCACCGCGACAACGAACACCACCGCAGATTCACGTTCAACGCGCGATGGCCCAAACGCCGGCAGAAACCAACTCGCGACGAGACGGACGCCGCCCAACGCGGCGATAGAGCACAACACCGTTTGATCAGCTTCAAGTGTCCCGGCTTGACGGAGCACAACCGCGGTGACGCCCAGTGCACCAGCCACCAGCAACCCCACAGGCACCATCGCCGAATCCAGACCATGCGGCACCAGACCAACGTTTGACACCGGCCCGAGACAGCCATCTCGAACAAGGCAGCTCGCCTCGTACAGAGCAACACCAGCCAGAAGATACGGCACGGCCGCGGCAAGTTTCACCATCACCTCGCCACGATCCATCGGCCGCCGCGCCTTGGTCAGCACCCAAAGCAACGCAGCGACAACTCCCGCCCAAAATTCCATCCCCGAGCGAACAACCATCACGTCACGAATCCGGAACACCGACGCAGGATGGTCGAGCACAACGAACACGACGCGAGCAGCAACCAATCCGGCTATCACCGGTGTTGAGACGAACTCGACCAGCTGTGCTCGGTCGACACCAGCAGGCGGCGCTAGGCGTATCACCAACTGGACGCCACCCACCACGATCAACAGCGTCAGGAGCAGCCCAGTATCCATTTACGCATCACGTCCGTGTCGTCGGCACCGTGTCATGGTGCCCTGAGCGCTTCATCGATGGACGCGGCGAGTCGCTGCTCCGAAATTCCTCCGAAGACCCGAGTGACGAGCGAGCCATTGCGGTCGAACACCAGCGTGGTCGGAAGGCCACTCACCTTGAGAAACGCGCTGATCTCCGCAGTTACGTCGAGCACGCTCGGATAGGCGATGGCATAGGTGCGCATGAACTTCAATCCCGCGTCGGGACGGTCACGCGACAACACCCCAAGGAACGTGACCTTTCCCCGGTATCGATTCGCGGCACGGGCAAGAAGCGGCGCCTCAGCCCGGCACGGCGCGCACCACGACGCCCACACATTGACCACCACCGGCGTACCCGCCCCGCTGACCATACCCTCGAACTCTTTGAGGTTCGCCGGAAGAACCTTGCCCGGACCCGGAAGCCGGGCAGCCGGAGCGGAGACCACGAGATCGCCGCGGTCCGTCATACCGGTCGCACAACCGCCGAGCAGGAGGCCGATGACCGTCGCCGAAGCCAGCCGCAACGAACGCCGAGACCAACCCGACGCGAGTTTGCGCCGCTTCAACTCACCGCCCAGTCCGAACCAGTTCGAAGCACCAGCCGCCCGCTCTTCTCCCACGCCTGCATCCCGCCGTCAAGATCCGACACGTCGCGATACCCGAGCCGGACGAGCTCCGCAGCGGCAATGGCCGACATCCGACCGGAGCGGCAGTAGACAAGCAACGGAGTGTCGAGATCGGCCGGCAACGAACTCGCCTGCTCGGCAATCTTGTCGAACGGGATCGAAAACTTCGTGCCCTCGATATCGCCCTCGAACGGAACATGGACATTCAACAACACCGCGTCGTTCCCGATACGAGACGAAAAACTCGACGGGTTGAGGAGACGAACCTCAGCAGGGACTGGACCGTCCGGCGCCGCGAGCGACGTCGACGCAGCGTGGTCCACTGACGACATCGTGCTGCCATGGTCCATGCCGGGCATCCCCAACCCGAAGTAGAGAGCAACGGCCGCGGCGATCAGCACTCCGGCAATCACCAAAGCTCTTGATCGTGACTCATTTGGTTCCTGTGCATCCACGGACACACCCTACTACGACATACCGTCGTAGAGAGCGGTTCGGGGTCCCGACCAGATCGTCGCCGCCGATCAACCTGCGTGGCGGGGCAAGGGGATGAAGTGGTGCGTCTCAGCGACGATACGAGAGGATCGTGGCCATGCCTGTTTCGAGGTGGTAGGTGTTGTGGCAGTGGAGCATCCATTGGCCGGGGTTTTCGCCTTCGATGTCGAGTTCGACCGTCCTCATGGACGGCACGTTCACTGTGTCTTTTCGACCTGAACCGACGAGTTGAAACGTGTGGCCATGGAGGTGGATGGGATGGAACATCATGGTGTCGTTGGTGACACGGAGGCGGAGGCGTTCGCCTTCGGAGATGGTGATTGGCGCGCTGTTGGGGAAGGACCGTCCGTTGATTCCCTGGGTGTAGCCGGCGGCGCTTGAGGTGAGGCGAATCGTGGATGTGCGGGTTGGTTTACGGGTTGGGAGACGTGCGGCTTCGGTTGACTTCAGGTCGCTGTATTTCAGGGCTCTGCCGTTGAGGCCGGCTGGTCGTGAGCCGGTCTTGGGTGGAGTTGCACCGGGAACGGTTCGCAGCACGGCTTCGGCCGCCGGGTCCTTCTTGCCTTCTGGTGCGGCCACGATTGCGAAGGCCCCCGACTTCGCAGTGACGATGACGTCGTAGCGTTCACCCATTCCGAGAACGACATTGTCGACCTCGACGCTGTCTACGGGAAAGCCGTCAGCGTGCGTGACAGTGAGGCGATGGTCGGCGATCGCGAAACGGTATGGGGTGAGGCCGTCCATGTCGTTGCGCAAAGCGATCCCGTGCCAGTGCCGATCCCGTGCCAGTGCAGCGTGTTCGGTGATGCGAGCTTGTTTACGAATGTTGCTTCGATCAGATCACCGACCTTCGCCCTGATTCCGCCAGAACCCGGCCGCTCCCCGAACGCCCACGTGGCCGCCTCGCGACCCCCCACAACGGTCTTGATCGCCGACGCGGTCACCGTGGCTTTGACGAGCCCGGCACCCGCCCTGCGCCGCTTTGCTTCGCGAGCCGCGACCGTCGGGTCGTTAGGTCCGACAGGTTTCGGTGCATCGCGAACATTGCGACCACGAAACCGATCCAGATCCAGTTGCCTGCAAGAAGTTCAGCATTGCGACTCCTTTCGTTCTGCGACCATCATGGATCGCCCTTGCGATCGGTCCATCCGCCCGGTGTACTGATTTGTTCTTCGGTTGATACGGAGCCGCGCGAAGCACGATCGGGGTTCCGCGCGGAACGGCGCGACGACCGAGCGGAACGGCGCGACCCATGACTCATCCCGGCAGTTTCCAGGCGACCTCGACGGGTTCGGAGAACCCCGATAGCGACAACTTGGCGAGTCCCTTCGGGGTGCCGACGGAGCGAAAACGAAGTTCGCCTTCGCGGTGATGGCCGCCCGGTCCGGCACCCTTCCAGGTAGGGGCCGGCCAGGAAGTCCCGGCGACTTCGAGAGTGGCGGCGGTGAGATCCATTGCCAATTCGCTTGAGTGGGTGTCGAGCGTGACCGCGAATACGGCTTGTTGGTTGTCGAACTGACGCGGTGTGATCGTGACCGTGATGTTGGCGGCCTTGACGGTGCGCGTTTCGAGTCCTGGCTTGGGTCCGGCGCTGCTGGGCGTGGTCGCATCCTTTCCTCCTGCGCTGCACGAGGAGAGGGCAGTCCCGACGAGCAACACGACGCTCGCCAAAGCAACGCGCATCACACGGCGGCGCACGCTTCGGTCTCCCTGTGTTCGAACTCCGTGGTCGCGGATGCCGTGGTGGAGGTGCCGTCGGCGGAGCGTTCGTGTCGTGTCGGGGTGTGGCGGAGTCGACGGGCAGCGAGGGTGACCCCGACAGTGTTCACGCCGATGCCGACGATCATGAAGGGCACTCGGTAGTCGGTCAGGAATACTGCGGCACCGGTGGCACCGATAAACGGCGCAAGGTCGGCGATGTGGTGTGCACAGCACGCCACCATGCCGATCGTCGACGCACCAGCTCCCGCTCCGCTTGTCGCGACGACGCCGTGGTTGAATCGCTTGCGTCGGCGGAGTTCCGACATCAGCGCAACCTGGACCCCGAACCCACCGACGATGAACACCAGGTAATACCGGTCTTGGCGGGCCTGGCTGGTGAAGTGGTCCCAGGAGCCCGACGCTCCGGCAACGACACCGAAATAGAACAGCGCTAGACCCGCGGCCGCGACGAAACCCATAGCGATACTGCGGTTCGACACTCTCGGTGTTGTGTGCCGCATAACTGCGCCCTCCCTCCAGGTATTTGTTGATGACGTTCTCAATCATCGACTCGGCCCGTGGCGATGCCATCCGGTTCATCTACGGAATGAAGCTGCGGCCGAGTACGGAGCAACGGCAGCGCTCAGCTGTCCGGTTTGCTGCGCAGCGATGACCGCAGCGAGCCCGAACAACACCTAACGATGCCTGCGATTGCCAAGCGATCTCGTGGCTTCCGTCCTGAACGTCCCGTCGGCATGTCGCGGCCGGCGTTCATGGATCAGCGAATTGGCGGGTCGTTCGGGGAACGATGCTCGGCATGCTCCGGTGCGTTGCCGCGGCGCACTGTGTCGTCGGCGCCGTCACGGCGAGGCAGCGTGCGATGGGAGTCCTGGCTCGCGTCGGAGTGGTTCATGTCGGAGTGGTCGTTGCCTCCGTGGTTCATGCCGCCCATCATGAGGGCCATCATTGCGGTGCACGCCACCGCAAAGCCGATGGACCCGATCCCGACTGCTCCGGACGCGAAGAGGGCGACGGCGATGACGAGCATGGGCACGCAACAAGCCATCATCATCCAACCGTGCCCGCCGCGACGGGGTCGCCTGCCGCCCGGCGGGGGTGGCTGTTGAATCGGGCGTGATGGAGTGTCAGCCATTTCGACCTCGCAGCGAGGATGGGACATGGCCGAGACGTTGGTACAGCGGACAGTGTCCGAGAGCGCCAGTGACGACGAGGTCGAGACCGGCGACGGCGAGGAGGACCTCGAGGATCACCGCGATTGCCGATGTTGCTGAGGTGAGGAGCACCACGCCAGCGATGATTGCGGCCAAACCAATGATGATCCGGCCGGCCCGCTCCACCGGTGTGATGTTGACCGACAACTTCCGGTGGGATCGACTGCCAATTCGGGGGGTATGTTCGCCGCTTGGTTGGTGTTCGGTGTAGTTCATGTTGGAGTCCTTCCGTGTCGTGCATCGGTTGGCGCCTATCGTCGTCGGCATCGGCCATGTTCGGCATCCGTATCCGCCACGGATTCGTCCTTCGGCGAAGCCGTAGAACGTCGCAACTCCCTACAGGGACTGCCGTGCCAAGGGTGTCGAAGATGCTGTAGTCGAATACGACCCGGAACTGCGTTATCCACCCGCCAGCACGGCGAATACGGCGCGTCTCGTTTAGCCAGTTAGCCAGCCGCCACGGTGGGGCCGTCGGTGCAAGGTCGGTGACGCGGCGCATGTCTGGTGAGCCGCGCCACGCAACCGCAGCCGGGACTTCGCGGCCGGCCCCGACGATGGTTGTCGGCCGAGTTCGCGTCCCCGTCCACGGATTCTGTGGTTCCTAGAGGACAGCGTCGTTCACCGGTGAGGGCAGCCGGAGGCGCTTGAGCATGAGGGCGTTGACCGCGACGAGAAAGCTTGAGCCAGACATGGAGAGCGCAGCGATTTCGGGTCGAAGGACAAGCCCGAACGCCGGTTCGAACACACCTGCAGCGATGGGAAGTGCGATCACGTTGTAGCCGATCGCCCACCCCAGGTTCTGACGCATCTTGCGGACTGTGCCTCGGCCGATCTGCAGGGCAACGGCGACGTCGAGCGGGTCGCTGCGCATCAGCACGATGTCGGCCGTTTCGATTGCTACGTCCGTACCGGCACCGATCGCGATGCCGATGTCGGCCTGCGCCAGTGCCGGGGCGTCGTTGACACCGTCACCGACCATCGCCACCTTCTTTCCCTGGGCCTGGAGCTGGGCAATTTTGGCTGACTTGTCGCCCGGAAGCACGTCGGCAATGACGGTTGTGACCCCGAGCAGCGATCCGATTCGTTTCGCCGTTGCTTCGTTGTCTCCGGTGAGCATGACAACCTCGATTCCGAGCCGCCGAAGCTCTTCGACGGCCTTCGCCGCCGTGGGCCTCGGGGCGTCGGCCATACCAATCAGACCAGCGGTACGACCACCGATGGCAACGAGAATCGCGGTACGTCCGCCCTCAGCGAGTTCCTGACGGCGGGCACCGAGCGGACCGAGGTCGATGCCTTCGCGTTCCATGAGTCGTCGGTTCCCGACGACGACGCGCTCTCCATCAACTTCGGCGATGGCGCCGTGCCCAGGCACACTCTCGAATTTGTCGGCGCGCAGTTTCACCGCGCCCCGCCGTTCCGCTTCGGTGACGACGGCTTGGGCAAGGGGATGTTCGGATTCCCGTTCAACCGCGGCGACAAGGGCCAACAGTCGCGATTCGTCTATGCCGTCGGCGATGACATCAGTGACCTCAGGCTCGCCTTTGGTGAGGGTGCCGGTCTTGTCCATGACGACAATGTCGACATGGGCTGCGGTCTCCAGCGCCACGGCGTTCTTGAACAGCACGCCACGGTTGGCGCCGAGTCCGGTGCCAACCATGATGGCCGTTGGGGTCGCCAGACCGAGGGCGTCGGGGCAGGTGATAACGACGACGGTGATAGCAAACAGGATCGCCTCACTCGCCGGTCGACCAGCCAGGACGCTCCAGACCAAGAAGGTGCCCGTGCCACCGAGGAGGGCGACAAACACCAACCAAAACGCCGCGCGGTCGGCGAGTCGCTGGCCGGGGGCCTTGGAGTTCTGGGCTTCCTGGACGAGTTTGACGATTTGCGCGAGAGCCGTGTCGGCACCCACCTTCGTTGCTCGCACGCGCAACGTTCCTGTGGTGTTGAGCGTGGCACCGATGACGGAATCACCGGGGGCCTTGTGCACCGGGAGACTTTCTCCGGTGACCATCGATTCATCGAGATCGCTCTCCCCCTCCTCGACCGTTCCGTCGACGGCGATCTTCGAACCGGGGCGAACCAGTAGCAGGTCGCCGACTTGTACTTCCGCGGTTGAGACCTCGACGGGCTCACCGCTTCTGATCACCGTTGCCATCGGCGGAGCAAGGTCAAGCAACGCTCGGATCGCCTCGTTGGCACCACCACGAGCACGCATCTCGAACCAGTGGCCGAGAAGAACAAACGCCGAGAGCACGGTCGCCGCCTCGTAGAACACCTCACCGCCGCCGGTCAAGGTCACACCCAACGAGTACAGCCACCCCGCACCGACCGCGACAGCGACGAGGACCATCATGTCGAGCGTCCGGGCCCGCAACGCACGGAACGCACCGTCGAAGAAAATCCATGCGGAGTAGAAAATCACCGGGATGCTCAGCAGGAGCATGAACACATCGTCCCGTAACCCGAACGGAGCACCAACCGTGAAATTCAGGACATCGCGGCCGATAGGTGACCAGAGAAGAACCGGGACGGAGAACACGGCAGCAACCAGAAACCGACGACGCATATCGGTAACCATGTCCGCCATCGACATCCCACCGTGGCCACCATGCCCCATCGCGTCATGCGGTGACGACAACGCGGAAGGTTGGTGACCTTCGTGCCCCTGGTGCTCTTCGCTCGGTGCTGGACGACGTGCTTGCCCCATACCCGCCGGTTCGTCCATGGGATGACACACATGCCCAGGCACCGATTGCCCGTTGCAATGAAAGCCACAGTCTTCGACCCAACGACGAAGCTCCGCGACACTCGTTTTCGCGGCATCGTACGAGACCGTCGCAGTCTGAGAGACCGGGTTCGCCGCCACGGAGCGAACACCTGGGAGGCGCCGAAGAGTTGTCTCGACCAACGCGCTTTCGCTTGCCCAATGAAGACCCTTCATCTCCAGCACCGCGGTGGTGCCTCCACCAGGGCCGGACCCGCTTCCTGGCATGTCGAGATGGTCGTGATGTTCGACGTTCATGTTTCTCCCGGTCGTACGCAGCGCGCTAGGTCTTCGCCCTCAGTTACACCAGTTTCGTCCAGCACACTCGGGCCCACATCCGTGGTCAGTACTGATCGCACGGTGGGGAATGCGTACTCCGACGTGTGCCTCTTCGACGAGCCGAGCCATCTGAGCCAACGCAGTATCCGAACCGACGCGACCTCCTCGACGAGCACCTTCGCCACTGCGTTTCGAGCGCCATGTCGACCGGAGGCCCCGAAGGAGACGAGAAGATCGCCGAAGCCACGAAAGCGATCGAGCGGCTATTGAAGTCCTGACCGGAAAGGGGTCGGACGCCGAGCCGAGAAACTCACACAGGGCGTTTGGCACGCATCGCGTCAAGTCGGTGGTGATACTCCTCGACCTCGATCTCGCCGCGAGCGAATCGGTCGTGCAGCACGTCTTCGGGTCCGGAAGCCAACACCGGCGGAGTAGGCGGCACCGATGACCGGTTCAGTCCTCCCGGGCGGACCGCACTCATGATGAGCCAAACGACTCCGACCCAGAACGGCACCATGACCATCAACATGACTAGCCAACCCCAACCACCCCTGCCGTCATGCCATCCGTTGTCCCAAGGCATCGTGACCGCTCTCCGCCAGCTCAGGGTGAGCGGCATATTGATCGTGCGCAGCACACTCCCGTGACGCTAGAGCAAAACGTCCCGGCCCCGCCGTGCCAATCGGCTCCGACTGGTCCAATCGACGTCATGACCGGCCAACCCCTGACCCACGACAGGTCTGCCGATTCAGACTTCGAGAACCGCCTTCAACCGTTGTTCCACAGCAGTGAGCTCCACCAACACGACGGGCCTCCCTCGGGGCAGATGAACGCGGACCCCCACCGTCAAACAGGAACCGGACACACCCCCACGGAATCCCGAGTCCACCGACGAGGGGCGCACGGCTCCGGCCCTATGCGTGCTTACTACCGCCGCTGCATCGCGCCGGGAGTGTGCGGGGTGGCCGCTCTCGTTCGCTCCGTCCCTCCGGGCGGTTCGGAGTGAACTATTTCCACCTGCCACTCGGTAACAACCCATACGAGCGGTCCCGACGCCCGTCGCGACGAAAGCCCGACGGCCGATCGTCGGCAAAGGTGTCGCGGGAGTTCCGACCCGTCGCGGACCTCGCACCTCCCCCACGATCGAACGCTCGGAGCGCGACTCGGCCCGAGATCACCCGTATAAGCGCCGGATATCGGGCGGTGTGGTGCAGCGACGCCGGCGGCGCCACCGGGCGCGTGCGGGGGGAGACAGCTGGCGGCCAGTCCCGGTTGTTGTGAGGGCCGGTCGGGAGTGGGTGGACGGCGGGCTAGCCAAGCCGTCGAGCGGTGTAGATCGCAGTAAGGAATGGACGATCCACAGCGCCACCGAATCTGGTGTCGATGAGATCACCGACCGCGTGTAAGAGATCCGTTCGTGCCATGGCATCGAGTGCCATCCAATTGGAGAAAGAACTGAGAAACTGTTGCATCTGATCTGCGGTCTGGTTCGCCGTCCAAGGAACCAGTACGTGCTCGACGGGCCCGAACCTCCCGTTGCTGTTGATCTCGTCCGTACGCGCGCCTACGTCGAGCGCGTAGGGGTGCGCGCCGATGCCGGCCCCGCCGATGCCAGCGGACTCGGCAAACTGAGGCACGTGCCGCTCGAGTACGGGCTGCACGGCCTCGCGAAAGGGATCGAAGCGACTTGGGTCGCCAAAGTGATTCCACCAGAGGGCGACGGATCCACCGGGCCTGAGGAGACGGGCGACTCGATCAAGACCCGGCTGGGGAGAGACCCAATGGAACGAAGTGGCTGCAGCAACAAGATCGAAAGCCTCTGGGTCAAGATCAACGGTCTCGAACTCGCCCTGTCTCACCTCAAATCGGCGGCTCTCGAATCTCTCGCGGAGAATTGATGCGAACGCGTCGCCGACCTCAACCGCCAGAACCTGTGCTCCTGCGTCGAGCAAGGGCCCTGTGGCCTGCCCAGCACCAGGACCGATCTCCAGCACCTCGCACCCTGGGCGAAGACCGCACGTCGTTTGAAGGTAGTCAAACACCGCCGACGGATAACCGGGACGACCATCCCCGTAAGCCTCGGCATGAGCGCTGAACAATGCACGGCGATGCTTGTCATCGAATTCTGAGTCGTCCGTCACGGTGCCAGTAAAGCATTCCGACACATGGCTTCAACGCCGGTCTTGTCGCGCAATCACACTCCGTCCACCGACCGTTGGAACTGCCCGTCGGTTCATGAAGGTTCCGCCGGGCTCGGCTGTCGTCACCGAGTGGTTGAAGGAACCGCTTGCGCCGAACACCCGCACGTTGTAAGTCGCAACACGAGTCGAAGCACTCGTTCGGATCCGCAACGACGTGAGGCCGTTCGAAGGGTCACCCTTGATGACGTCTACTGAGTTCAATCACGAGATCGGCCGTCACCGATCGGGCCTCGATCGCTTCAATTTCCAATCGCAACGGCTCCGCCACGCCTGAACGTTACGCGGCGCACGGACATCGACCGCGGACCGGAATAGTCCGACTGGCACCCTTCGTTGCCCCGGATGCTTCTCAAAGTGGCACGACAGTGGCACGAGACACGGAAATCATGGGCAGAGCAGGACCCCGGAAAACGCGACAGGCACCCATGAAAGAGTGCCTGATCTGCGATTTTTGCTTGGAGCGGAAGACGGGATTCGAACCCGCGACCCTCACCTTGGCAAGGCTATGACATCGGTTGGTTTGTGTCATTTGGTTCCGCCGAGCAGGGTCTTTCCCATCGGCTTTTCCGCTGACTCCGCAGAGTCGGCCCGTTTCCTGGAACGATGGTTTAACGCGTTAGGCGAACTAGATTTCGCAGAGTCATCCCGCGGGGTCGTCGACACACCGAGCAAGCGAGTGCGACGGTCTGCTCGCACAACCGACACTTCGAGACGACCACCAAGCGCGCTTACATACGCGTCGAGCACACCGATCGTGACGTTTCTTGACTTCTCGATCGCGACGATCCGCGGTTGCGACACTCCCATGCGATCGGCCAGTTCACGTTGCGTCACACCGGCACGTTCGCGCAACGCTGTAATCCCGGCGGCCAATCGAAGTTCGTCCTCGATCTTGGCAACGCGTTTCGCTGCACCCTCGACGCTGAGAACTTTTTTCTTCCCAACTTTTCAAACTCATGATCGCTTTGCCTTTCTTGTTGATTTCTCGGTAGCGGCGTCTATGGCTCGTTGGTGTTCGTCGAACATGTCGACCACTCGTGCGAAACCATTGCATAACATTACCGTTATCGAGCGGATACCGCAACCGACGGCTTCACACCCGGCGATCTATGGACCTTTCCCCGAGCGTTCGGGGAACCCGTCGACTCACCAGACGAGGGAGCAGCATTACTCGCGATTCGTCCCGATCGATTTGACCTCGCCGAGTGTCTCGCGAGACCTGACCACTTCGATACGACCGTGATCGATAGCGCGAGCCAGACGTGCGTCGCCGCTCGGCCCTGGGCGCCTGTCATTGAGCCGCTGGCCTTTCCAGCGGAGTCGGAATGTTCATTGCCTTGGGGGCACGTTCTTGCTGCGCTGCAGCGGCGCGACCTGTAGATCCCAGAGTGATCCAGCTGCTGGCGCCCGATGAGACCTGCCCGGCGGCGCCGGCGTCCGGAAATGGCGGGTCATCGAGGGAGCACTCCAACTTACGTCATCATATATTTGCCCTATCAATATTGTCTCTGCGCTGTCATACTCGCCAAAGCGTCTGGCAGAGAGCATGGCGCTCATCATTCCGGGGGAACCAATGCATCGATCATCGATTCGTCTGCGAGCGGCTGCATCGCTCATCGCCGTACTCGGCCTTGTCGCCTGTAGCTCCGACAAGAAGTCGAGTGACACCACGGTGGCCGTCACCGAAACGCAGGCCGCCGCCGAAACCACAGTTGCCGCCGTCGAAACAGCCGCTCCGGTCGCGGAAACGCAGGCCGCCGCCGAAACCGCGGCCGCCGCCGTCACTGAAGCCGCGGCTCCGGCGTCCAACGAACCGCAGGAATTGACGATCAGCTACAACAAGACCGGCGACTGGCCCGAACCCGAGGCCACGCTCCAGGCCGCCAAGACCGGTTTCGAGGCAGCAAACCCGGGGGTGAAGATCAACCTGCAGTCCGAGGTCGCGGCCGACGATGCCTTCCGGACCAAGACCCAGCTCCGGCTCCAGTCGGGCAAAGACCTGCCGGACATCATTCCGACGACCGCGAGCTTCGTGGATGCCGACGTCAAGGCGGACTACCTGCTGCCCATCGACTCGGCGCTGAGTTCCTGGGACGAATGGACGACGATGTACCCGGAAGCCATCCGTGAAGGAGCAAAGGCGTTCGACGGGAAGACGTATTACATCCCGCAGGCCTCCAATGACATCGGCATCTGGTACAACAAGGACGTCTTCGCCAAGGCCGGCCTTCCCGAGAAGTGGGATCCGCAATCCTGGGCCGACCTTCGCACCGCCGCCGAAACCATAAAGGCCAAGGTACCTGGCGCCATTCCTGCCCACCTCTATGCCGGGAAGGCGTCGGGGGCGATCGACGCCATCGGCAAGACGTTCCTCCCACTCCTCTACGGAACGGGCGATTCGCTTTTCGACTTCAAGACCAACAAGTGGCTGCCGGCCGGCAAGGGCTTCGTCGACTCGATGGCGTTCATGCAGGACTTCTACAAAGACGGTCTGACCGCCAAGAAGGCCGATGTGCTCAGCCCCAACGTCTGGTCGTTCATCGGTCCGTGGATGAAGGAAGCCAAGCTCGGGTTCGTCCCGGACGGCAACTGGATGTCGTTTGCTTGGGTCAAGGGTGGACCGAACGAATGGACCGAGTGGGGTGATCGTCTCGGTATCGCCACGATGCCCACGCAGAACCCCGGCGGCAAGGTGACCATCGGCTACAAGGGCGGCGGGTTCGCCGTCGTCAAGGGAACCAAGTCGCCGAACCTGGCCATGGAGTTCATCAAGTTCGCCAGCAACAAGGACATCTCGGTTGGCTTCTCCCTGCGTTCCGGGCAGCTTGCCGTGCGTACCGATGTGGCCGCCGACCCGACCTACGCCGATCGGCCGACGATCCCGGAGTTCAGCGCCATGCTGCAGTACGCCAAGTACATCCCGAGCACCGAGCAGTCCGACAAGAACTGGGCGCTGCTCTCCGACATCGTCGAGAAGGTTGCCTTCAACCAGCTCTCGCCGCAAGAGGCCGCCGACAAGTACAACGCGGAGATGCCGGGCGTCGTCGGCAAAGAACACTTCGCCGGCTAAGTGAGGTCCCCGGCTACGGCGGATGGGGTCCGGAAGGGCTCTCTCCGCCGGAGCGCACGCTGGGCGATCCCGATGGCGCCGGCGATTGTGCTCCTCGGATCGTTTCTGGCCGTTCCGATCGGCTACGCCGCTTACCTTTCGCTGACGAACACCCGCCTCACGGGTATCGAGGCCAAAGAGCCAAGATTCGTCGGGCTCGACAACTTCACCAAGCTGTTCGGGTCCGATGATTTCCCGAAAGCCGTCTGGCTCACCCTTATCTTCGTCATCGGGTCGGCCCTGATCGGCCAGAATCTGCTCGGCCTCGCTCTCGCCCTGCTGATGCAGAAACGCGGTCGCCTGATCCGAACCTCCGTCGGGGTCACGGTGCTCGCCGCCTACGTGTTCCCCGAGATCGTCCCCGGATTCATGTGGACCTCGTTTTTGAACGAGAACGGGGTGCTCAACGTCGTGCTTCGGTTCTTCCATCTTCCGGAGCAACAGGTGCTGGTGAACCAACCGATGATCGGGGTGATACTGGCGGACATATGGCGGGCCACGGCGTTCTCCATGCTCGTGTACTCGGCCGCGCTTGGAGATATCCCGGAGGAATTGATCGACGCCGCCGAGATCGACGGTGCCAGCTACACACGCGTGCTCCGCCACGTCGTGGCGCCGCAGCTCCGCCGAACTGCGTTCACCAACCTCATGCTCATCACGCTGCCGACGATGTCGGTGTTCACAATGATCTTCGTGCTCACCGGCGGCGGCCCGGGCAACGAGAGCGAGACGCTGCCGATGCTGATGTACCACAAGGCGTTCCAGTTCGGCGAGCTCGGGTACGGGACAGCTATCTCGGTCGTGCTGCTCGGCTTCGGCGGACTTCTCTCGCTGCTGTACGTGTTCGCGCTGCGACCGGGAAAGGGGGAATAGCGTGCAGCACCGTCATCGTCAGAGCAACAAGGCAAGAGTGGGCGCCAACGCCGCCCTCATCGTGATCATGCTGGCGTTCCTCGGGCCGATGCTCTGGATGGTCACCGCCTCGTTCAACCGCGTCGCCCAGCTGGGATTCGAAATACCCACCAACCCGAGCCTCGACAACTTCCGACGCATGGGCTCGTGGGAGCAGGTCATCCGTCCGCTGCTCAACAGCGTCGTGCTCTCGGTCACGGCTTCGATCGTGACCGTTGTCGCCGCCACCCTGTGTGCGTATCCGCTTTCGCGGTACAAGCTGCGGTTCAAGATGCCGTTCCTCTATCTGATCCTGATGACGAGCGGGCTACCGATCCTGGCCATCATGATCCCCACATACCGGTTGTTCGCCGAGCTCAATCTGATCGACTCGCGTGCTGCAGTCGCCGTCTTCATGGGGGCCACATCGCTGCCGTTCGCCATCTGGCTGGCGAAGAACTTCATCGATGGTGTGCCCGTCTCCCTCGAGGAGGCGGCACGTGTCGACGGAGCGAGCACTTTGCAGGTGATCACGCGGGTGCTCCTCCCGCTCGTGAGGCCCGGAATGATCGTCCTGTTCATTTTCGCGTTCATCGGGAACTGGGGGAACTTCTTCGTGCCCTTCATCCTCTTCTCCAGCTCGGACAAGCAGACGGCGTCGGTTTCGATCTACAACTACTTCAACAGCCTCGGCGGCGTGTACTTCGGACGCGTTGCCGCATTCGCCATCATCTACTCCGTGCCTGCCGTACTTCTCTACGCCGTCATCTCCCGCACGATCGGCCGTTCGCTGTCATTCGCCGGCGCGGTAAAGGAGTAATTGCTCGACGACCCTGGCCCGCTGCGTCGACCGGAAACGACCTGCGTGTGCATTGCGTTCAGCTCAGCTGAACGCTCCGATTCTGAACTCATCAACAAAGGAATCGAACATGAAGCACCAGTCGCCGTATCTCCTACCCGTAGCCGAACGCCTGCTTGACTGCCCCAAATCGATGACGAATGGTCCTTGCGGTGGCGTGGCGTTGGACGGTACCTGCGAAGTCGACAGACGGATCTGCGTCTGGGCCGAAACGATCGCGGCAAGCCCCGGAGCAGAGAATCATCCCGTCCCCCCGGGGGACTGGTCCGCCCCCGAACCGTTTTCCGCCCTCTTCGGTGAGCCGAGGCGGCCGCGCATCGTCGCCGACACGCTCGACAAGCACCGGCGGCCGCTCCGCCAAGGCGGACGATTTGAGTCGATGCTGCGCGCTGGACGCTTCGTCGTGACAGCGGAGATCAACCCGCCTGACAGCAGCGACGCCGCGGCTGTCCTCGCCCGAGTACGACCGCTCACCGGCGTGCTCGACGCCGTCCACATCAGCGACAACTCGCTCGCTTCACCCCACATGTGTGGACTGGCGATGGCAGCGCTGATCGAGCGTGCCGGGGTCGAGACGATCCTGCACATGACGTGTCGCGACCGTAACCGCAACATGCTCCAGGCCGATCTGTTGGGGGCCGCGGCGCTCGGGATCAAAAACGTCCTCTGCCTTACCGGGGACCATCCGGCGATCGGCGACCATCCGGCCGCCAAACCTGTCTTCGACCTCGATGCCGTCAGCTGGATTGACGCGGCCCGTCACCTTCGCGATGAGGCGAGGTTGCTGTCCGGACGAGTGCTTGATGTGGCACCCGACGTGCTCATCGGTGCAGGAGCCGAACCAACAGCGGCCCCTCTGGAGTTCCGACCGAATCGACTTGCCGCCAAGGTCGCCGCCGGCATCGATTTCGCCGTTACCCAGGTCGTCTACGACATGGAGTTGTTCGCCGACTTCATGCAGAAGATACGCGACCTGGGCCTCGACCGGAAGATCCACATCCTCGTGTCCGTCGGTGCCCTGGCGGGACCGGCAATGGCCAGAGGAATGAACAACAACACGCCAGGCGTGGTCGTCCCCGAGCACGTGATCAAACGCCTCGACGCGGCCCCGCCGGGCAAGCGCCGCGACGAGGGTCTACGAATCTGCGTCGAGCAGATCGAGCAGCTCAAGGAAATGCCCGGCATCTCAGGCATCGACATCATGGACCTCGACCCCACCCGCTACCTCGAAGTCATCGAAGCAGCGCACCTCACCGAACGACCGCTAGCCGCACGGTGAGCAGCACACCAGGTCTCGGTTCCCCCTGAGCCGGGGCGCGTGGGCCGGGAAACTGCGACGGGCGTTGCATACCGGCCCGCCTCGACGGTTTCCCGGCTCATTGCGCAGCCCGCCTGCTCTATCACGATCGCTCACAGCAGCCCGGCGGAGTGGCACGGTGACTCATCGGCCGAGCCGACGCTCCACGGTTTCGAGAAACTCCAACCGCTTTGCCGGCGTGCAGTGGTCATTGCCGTACAGCGCTACCCAGCGCGGGCGGCAACTCCGGCTACACAACGATCGAATTCGGCGACGCACCATTCGCCGACCGGGCTCTCCGCCGAGGGAGTTCATGAACTTCGAGCCACCGTGAGTGGTAAGCACCGTGAGATGGGTGATGTGGCGCAACTTCGAGCGGGTGCGCGACGAATCAGCTGCTGTTTCGCACACCACGCCACGCACCCAAACTCGATCTAGCCAGCCTTTCAACATCGCCGGGAACCCACCGAACCAGGTCGGGTACACCAGCACGAGGTGCTCCGCCCAGCCCAACGCATCGGCGTACGACTGCAATGACGGCGACAGCGCAGCACCTCTCTTGTGCATGCGCCACTCTTCCTCGCTCACTGTCGGCTCGAACCCGTCCGCGTAGAGATCGATCTGACGAATTTCGTGACCGGCTCGTATAATGGCGGCCGCAGCTCGGTCACCGGCGGCTTGAAGCAGGCTCTCGCGCACCGGGTGCGCACGAACCATCAGAACCCGCATGAGCAAGTCACCATCACAGGTGGGCCATGGCGTGATCGACCTTGGCGAGGAAGCGTTCGGTTTGCTTCGGATCCGACCGGTCGAGCCCATAGATCCCCAACCACTGCGCCCGGCACGTGGCCTTCGGGGCCAGGAACCGGATGTTTCTCATGATGACGCGCCTTCCGGCGTCCGACAGACGCATTGTGTGCAGCCGGGACGAACCGTAGGTGGACACACCCACCACCCGCCGGGCAGACCGCAGGCCGCTGGAAGCTTTGTTGGTGACCGGATCCAGGGCCCACCCGACACCCGGCACGAACACCCGCTCGAACCACCCTTTCAAGATGGCCGGAAAGCTGCCGTGCCACGTGGGGTAGATGAGTACCAAACCCTCGGCCAAAACAAGCTGCGCTGCATATCGTTCGACAAGCGGATCAAGGATCGGCGAATCGGTCACGTAGGCCAAACGCTCCTCGCGGCTCATCTGCGCCACGAACTTGTCTGCGTACAAGTCCATAAGGACTACCTCGTGACCGACGCGCGCAAGCGCTGCAACGGCCGTCCGACAAATCGCGGCGGTGAGGCTCCGCGGTGAGGGATGGGCGAACACGACGACAACCTTCATGACGTGATGGCCGCTCTCACATGTCGCGACCATCGCTGGACCTCTCGGAGAGGATGACCGCTGAACCAGGCATCACACGCGAGATTGGACCGGGGATGCGCCCGCAAGAACGTGTGATCGTCGGCCATCATCTTCGTACCCCCTGCCTCGGGGCGAAGCCTTCATCGGCCCCACGACCTCGGCTCCGCAAAGACCCTAACATTGATGTGAGCAATACGCGCACGTGCCCAGGAAACGAGTCCCCCTGGCAGGGGCCGCTGGCCGCACGACGTTCCGTGTCGGCGCGAAAGTATGCGCACAGATCGAACATGAGCCCTACGGGATTGCGCAGAGTAGCGACCAACCCGAAGGGCCCCGCTCGGTGTCCCCGGAGGTGCCGCAGCAACCCACCACGGCCTCGGACCACGCTGCACTCTCCGACGATGGGATTCGCCGAGGAACGTGATCCCGGTCGACGACGGACCAGCGCCGCTCCGACGCAGGAGGGCCGCGAGAGCGTAAGGTCGCGCTCTCGTCAACACTCACCGATCGGAACCAAAATGGAAGAAGCGACGCCTCCGGGAAGCTTCACGCCCGAACAACTCGCCCTTGTCAGGCGGCAGATCTCGATGTGGGAGAACAATCGCGACGACGTTGGGGCCGCCGACGACTGGCGCGCCGATGGGGAACTAACCGCCCCTCGCGGCGTTCGCGTGGCGGCCAGCGACATCGCCGATACCATTCGAGGTTGGCACGAAATACTCACCGACCTACACGTGGAACTCACCGCACTCTTTGCCTCTCCGGACGGCAATTGGTTGGCCATAGAGTGGTCATGGCACTGCACTCGACGTCGAGATATGGCGAGAAGCACCACGCCGGACGCCATCGTCGTAGAGCTTCGTGACGGGAAAATCGCCAGTTGGCGCGAGTACTTCGACACCTTCGGATCCATCGAGTTCGAATAGAGCGATCCGTATGACGCCGCAGTAGCGGCTCACTGCCGCGTAACCCAACATCCATTCGCGTAGTCGGCAGTCGACACCGGTCTCAAAAACGAGGAAACGGGCGTTGCGCCATCGCTCATGCCGGGAGCCAGACGCGAACGCAACCGCGCTGAACGAGCACCCTCAAGAGCGGGAGCAGATCTTCGATTCCCTACTCACCGACCGTGAACATCATGAATGGACCGGGCAGGCTCCCGAAGATCACCGTCATCTCGAACCACACATACGATCGATCTTCACCAAACTCGACCTCACCGAACAGCCGGACGCCAACCGACGCGTCGCCGCAGTCATCCACTGGCTCGCGGCGATTCAGTCAATGGTTCATGGTCGCCGTCAGAAACAGCGGGTTTCGGTGGGTTTGATCTGGACATCCACTTGTACAACGTAGCGTCCGATACGCCCAGATCCGCGGCGATCCGCGACCTCGGCTTCGACGACGAACGGGCCAACTCACAAGCACGAGCACGAAACTCGGCATCAAACATCGACGGTCTAGACATCTTTCAGAATCCTCTCGGAAGGACTCCGGAATCAGGGGTGTGGTTCACTCGTCGCGAACGTCCGGAGCCGCCGACGTCTCGATGGTGGCCCGACCTCTCCGGCGCACGAGCCGACTCGGTGCCCGATCGGGCAAGGATCGTCTGCCCCATCGGTCAGCCCGCCGCCCTTCCGCCGCCCCGTCGCTCAACCCACAATGGGGGCGTGCCCGAGCACACCGAGATCTGCGACGGGGAGCTCCTCGATCGCATCCGCACCCGGTCCGAGCACGTCCGCGCCCTCGTCGAGGACCGGCGCGCGGTCGACGTCGACCCGGACGACCCGTGCCCCGGGCTGTCAGCGACGAGGAGGCCGACGCGCTGGCCACCGAGGACTGCGAAGGCGTTCACGACGGGCAACGACGTGTTCGTGCGCTCCGACCAGTTGGCGCCGGGAAGCTCGTCCACCCAGCGCCTGCTCGCCCACGTCGTGCAGCAGCGCAGCATGAGCGGCGACGGGGAGTCATGTCGGTCGGCGCAGCGGACACGGCCGAGGAGCGCGAGGCGGACGGCGTGGCCGACGCCCTCGCTCAGCGGTATGCGGCGGGCGAGGCCGAAGACGCCAAGCAGGAGCCACTCGTCGTGAGCACGACTGCGCACGAGCCGGCCCCCGTCGCCGAGCGGGTCGAGCGGGTCGAGCGGGTCGAGGCCGACCATGCCGGGGCGGGACCTGCCCTTCGGTCGATGGCAGGGCGCGCCGGCGTGGTGTTCGCCCTGCAGGGGTCGATCGGCAACCGCGCCGTCGGTCGCATCCTGCAGCGCACGCCGGACATCCAGCGCGAGGACCGCACGGTCGGTCACGCGGCTGGCGGGTCGCCGGCGCACGTGATCCAGCGCGAGCCGAACAAGTCCGTGGACCCGAACGCGTCCGGTCCCAACGCCTCGGTCGATCCGATGATGTCCAAGGCCACCCCCGGCATGACGGGTCCGCCGGTCCCGGCCGAGGACATGAAGCTCGTGCGCATCCTCGACGTGGCGAAGAACGTCCGTTTGATGAAGAAGCTGGAATACATCCCGCCGTCTCGCTACCCCAACACCGGCCCGACGATCACGGTGCCGGGCGTCAACACCCCCGCCGACGGGAGCAAGGCACCCGATCCGAAAACGCCGACCGTGTGGCTCGGCACCCCGCCGACGCAGAAGCCGTTCGACCCGCTCAAATCGCCGTACAACGGGGCGAACGACAGCGACGAGGTGAAGGAGGTGCTGGCCGACGTCGGGCTGAAGAGCTCCGACGAGCTGCCCTCCTACTACGACCAGTTCGCGATGAAGTTCCAGCAGCGCACGCACACGATCGCGCTCTTCATGCTGGCGACCAACAAGGACATCGCCACGAAGGAGGCGAGCCGGTACGACACGAAGGGGGAAGCGCAGCACCTGCGCGACGCGGCGAAGAAGCTGGCCAAGGTCCAGAGCGAGATCTTCCAGGGCAAGCTCCTGATCGACACCAAGAAGAAGGTGGGCCAGGAATTCGCCGACAACATGGTCGCCAAGCTGAAGGAGCTGACCATGCTCAAGGCGATCTACGGGACGCAGTTCCCGATCCTGCTGGCAGACGGCATCGTCTACAAGACGGTCGCGGCAGCCGACGACAAGGCGCTGAAGGGCCTCGTCGCCGCCACCACGGACCCGGTGATCAAGAGCATCGGCGAGACGGAGCGCAACATCCAGTCCGGAAAGCTCGACCCGATGAACCTGCCGCCCGTCCTCGAGCAGACCAAGAAGAACTTCGAGGCCGGCGCTGGGTCGGAGGCCGCTACCCACGTCGGGCGAATACAGGCACAGCGCGCCCACGAGGCGGCGATGGAGGCGCTCGGGCTCGGCGCGCTCACGATCGCCCTGGGCCTGCTTGCCGCAGCCCCGACCGGGGGCCTGTCGCTGCTGGCCGCCATGGGCGCGGCCGGTGCGGGTGCCTTGTCGGTCAAGCAGTTCGCGGACTCGCTGGAGCAGTACAACATGGGCAAGGCCGCAGCGGGCTCGGCCATCAACTCCGCCGCCGCGATCGCGTCCGAGGAGCCGTCGTTGCTGTGGCTGGCCGTCGACCTCGCCGGCGCGTGCATCGATGCCGGCGCGGCGTTGAAGGCGTTCCGCACCGTGGCAACCACGATCAAGACGGCGAAGGCGGCCGGCGAGGTCGAGAAGGTCATCCAGGTCGCGGTCGCAGACATGGGGGCGACGGGCAAGATGCACCCGAGCGCGAACCGCCAGCAACTGGCGGCGAAGGTGGTCGAAGACTTCCGCGCGCGCCGGCTGATCGGCGAGCGCCCGGCCAACGCGGGCGGGCTGGCCGACAAGGACGCGATGGGCTCGTTCCTCGCCGGGACCAAGCAGATCGCGACGGACGCGAAGCTCGTGAGCAAACAGGCGAAGATGGGTGAGCTCGGCACCCTCCTCAACAAGATGATGACCGAGCGGGGGCTCCCGACGATCGAGCTGAAGTTCCCCGAAGGCATGTCGGCGAACGCTCGCGGCTACTTCGATCCGGGGACGTGGGCGATCGCGATCAATCCCGTCGCCCTGGAGAAGGATGGGCTCGAGGCATTGGCGACGACCCTCTACCACGAAGGGCGTCACTCCGAGCAGTTCACACAGTCGATTCGCTACCAACATGACCTGTTGAACATGTCCGCCGCGGAGATCGCCAAGAAGACCGGGTACAAGCAGAGCGTCGTGGAGGCGATCTGCGACGGGAAGTTCGGTGCCATGAAAGTGGACCACGAGATGGGCCGGGCCATGACGACGAGCATGAAGATGGGGACGCAACGCGCGCACAACGAGGCGATGAGCGCGCTGAAGACGGCCCGTGAGGCGCGGGTGGCGTCACAGGTGACCAAGGGTCTGCCGAGGAAAGCCACCGAGGAGCAGATCCTGAAGCTGTGCGAGAAGGACAAAGACCTGGAAAAGCTCTGGTTCGACGAGCTGAAGGCCTCGGAGAAGGAGAAGCAGGCGTACAAGCAGTACCTCGACGCGCTGCACGAGGTCGACGCCCGTGCGCTGGGCGACACTGTCGGCGCCGGTCTCGCGTTGGCGCCGAAGTAGCGCCGAAGGCCGACTGGCCGATGGCGGCCAAGCGCCTCGGGGGGTCAACGACCCCGACATCCCGGCGGTGGCAACAGCATGGAAGCCGAAAGGCCCCGTTCTCCGACATTCCAGTTAGCGGCGCCTCGTGATTCTTCGCGACGCGGACGACGTAGACGCAGATCAACTCGAGCCCTTCGACATCGGCGACACCACCTCGCCGTGGCTGAGCGAAGTCGGCGAGATCGTCGGCGGGCTCCCCGATCGGCGCGCCGACTCCAACCATCGGTCACTTGACCGTCGTGTTGTCGTTCTGGAAGAACACGGCCAGATCGTCGCGGTCGTTGCACATGACGGATCGTGCACGAGCGCTTCGGACCGCAGACCGGCCATCGTTACGTGATGGTCGCAGCAGTGCGAATCGACAAGCAACGCATCGGGCTCGCCCGCCGGTTGCTCGAGTCGATTCTCGGCGAGATGCAAGACGAAGGGATCGAGACCGTCCGATGGCTGTTGGACCCGCGCAACCGCCGATCGATCTCGTTCAATCGACGCACGTTCCCGGAAGCGGACGAGACGCAACCGCCTGAGGACACGCCTACGTCGTCTTCACCATCACGCTCTACTGATCGAGATGCCCAAACGTGGCCGCACGGTCGACGACGGTCACGAGTCGACGCCGCTTCATCACGCTGCCAGCCCCGTCGATCGGGGACCGACTGCATGAATCGGCTGATCACAACCGTTTCGTTGGAGCGGAAGACGGGATTCGAACCCGCGACCCTCACCGCGCTCAACGACCTACGCGAATCGACCCGCGACATCGATTCCGTGACCCGCCTTCAGGCTGTCACGAAGCAAGCGATCTCCGAAATCGGTCAACAACACGGATACGCGAACGATTGGCTCAACGACTCGGCCGCCGCGTTCCGCCCAAGCGGTCTCAGAATCGAAGACTGCACCGTCCTCTTCGATCACCACGCACTTACGATTCTCGGGCCAACAGCTGATTGGATCTTCCTGATGAAGCTTTACGCCGGACGCACAATCTGCCCAACGGCCTCGAAAGTTGTCGGATCGACCAGCGCGAGGCAGCGAACTGAGGGTCTCAGCGGCAGCACGATCCCACGCCGGCATTGATGCCGCATACATATTGAGTCGTGGAAACACGCGCATGACCAAGCCGCGCCGATGTCGACACCACCGGCGAAGGAACACCGGCCGCGAGCATCTGCGTCGCAACAAAATGGCAAAGATCGTGCAATCGGAAGTGCGCCACACCGGCCTGATCAAGCACAACAGCAAAACGCTTCGTAACCCAGTTCGGCGTCCACGGCCGAGTCACATCGCTCGGCTTCCCGAACAGCGGCAGCACATCAACACCAACCCGCCGACGCTCGGCTTCGATCACGCAACGGCTTCGTTGCTCGTGCAGCAACATCAGAGTTCGATACGTGACACGACCAGTGAACGCATCAGCACCCGCATACGAGCGAAGCTCCCACGACACGGACGTGCGCTGCCGCATCGACCCCGAAGGTGTAAACGGCCGCTTCGATCCACCCACCACATCAACACATCAGCATCGGCCGGCCGAAACAACCACTTGCGAACACCCATGGGCACGTGTCAAGTCCCGGTACGTGCCCGACACTTCCTGTTCGGTACCTACCCGACACTCGGTCGGGGGTTTTCTAGGCGGCGTTGGATCGTCGGGCACGGCCGCCGGGGTTGGCGAGGGCACCGTGTTGGCGGGTGCGGTCGTGA
>JANOJN010000310.1:0-23771 GCA_031418775.1 Acidimicrobiia bacterium | reverse complement strand
CTCGAGGGTGCCGTGAAGGCAAGCTTTCGAGAATCCGCCCCCGAACTGATCAGGGCTGCCGCGGCATCGGGATCCACGCCAGAGGAATTCGCGGCCAGCCTGCATTCTGCTGCCGAACGGATTGCCGCTGATGGTGGGATGGGCCGTTTCGAGCGCCAGCGTCGAGCGACCCGTCTGCGCACGTGGACCGATCGGGCAACGGGGATGTGGCGGCTTTCCGGATCGTTCGACCCCGAGTCCGGCGCCCGGATGCACGGACGGATCGAAGCAGCGATGGCGGCGATGTTCGCGTCGAAGACCCCCTCCACGACGCCCACGGAGCCGGGCGAGAAACAAGACCATCTGCGGGCTCTTGCACTCCTCGCGCTGACCTCCGGCGCATGTGCTCCCGTAGGAATCCAACGCCGGGCACGAACGCAAGAACACGGATCCGACACGACGGGTTCCTCTGATCAAGCTGATGACACTGACGAATGGGATGCCTTCGGCGATGCGCTGGCGACCGAGGTGAAACGATTCGGCCGACCGGAATTCACTCTTCTCATCGACACCACGATGCTCGATCCCGACGGGAACCCGACGGTTGACTGGGGCATTCCGGTTCGGGTCCCGTGGTCGCGCATCCAAGACCTCTGCCACAACGCCGCCATTCGTCCGGTCATCGTGCGCGACGGAGCGGTCATCGATGCCGATGGTGAGCTCAACCTTGGCCGCACGACCCGTCTGGCGAACCGAGCTCAACGGCGTGCGCTCCGAGCGGTCTACGCAACCTGTGCCGTGCCGGGATGTTCCGTGTCGTTCAACCACACCAAGCCGCACCATGTGCACTGGCGGCGCAACGGCGGACCGACAGACTTCGCAAACCTCCTTCCGCTATGCAGCGCTCATCACCACGCCGCACACGAGGGCGGGTGGCGGTTCACCCTCGGGCCAGATCGTTCACTCACCATCGAACTGCCCAGCGGGGAGGTCATGAAGACGGGGCCGCCGCGTCGACTGCCGGTGGCGGCGTGAGGTCCTTGGTCACCGGGGTGTCGCGACTACTCCAGCGTGACCAGCGCGGCTCTGCTGCTTGGTTGCCGGGGTGTCGCGACTACTCCAGCGCGACCAGCGCGGCGTTGACGATCGTGTCGGTGTCGAGACCGTGGAGACGGTACGTGTCGGTGATCGACGCCGACTGGCCGAAGGTGTCGACGCCCAAGGCAGTGACGGGGGCACCGAAGATCGATCCGAGCCATGCCATCGCGTGTGGCGATGCGTCGTGCACCGTGACCATCGGAGCATGACGGGACTCGCCCCCGAAGAGCAATGCGAGGTGATCATCAGCGCGCGTACGGCTTACCGAGGTGACGCCCGTGCGAAGCGCACCGCGCCAGGCCCGATACAACCGGTCGAGCGACGTGACGTCGACGACACTTGCCGCCACTCCTTCGTCACTGAGCTGACGTGCCGCGTCGACGACCTCGGGCATGGTGGCTCCGCTCGACACGAGGGTGACGGCGGGGGCACCACCGAGCGCGGCGGCTGAGGCGTCGATCAGGCGGTAGCCGCCGGCCAGCACCTGGCGGCGGAGCTCCGCCTCGCCGAGTCGGGCGCGCGCCGCCTCGAACGGACCCTGATCCAGCGGACGCGTGGTGAGGCGGAGATACACCGCTTCACCGTCGGGGTCGCCCAGTCGGTTGAGCCCGTCGCACAGCAGCCAGTCGAGCGCCGTCCCGTAGGCGGGTTCGGCGAAGCAGACGCCGGGGAGCTCGATACCGATGGACGCGGTGATGGTCGACTGATGCGCACCACCCTCGTACGAAAGCGTGGTCCCTGCGGGCGTGCCAGCAACAACGAAACGGGCGCCGGAGTACACCGCGTAGATGAACGCATCCAGACCGCGGCAGACGAACGGGTCATACACCGTGCCAATGGGCAGCAGCGGTTGGCCGTTGAGATCGGCGGAGAGTCCGAGCATGCCGAGCAGAAGGAACAGGTTCATCTCGCTGATGCCGAGTTCGATGTGCTGTCCGGTCGGGCCCTGGATCCAGCGCAGCAGGTCGCCGGGGCGGAGATCCTCCTGCGGTTCGGGCGTGAACACGCCGACCTTGTTGATCCAGCCGCCGAGGTTCGTCGACACGGCCACGTCGGGCGCCGTGGTGACCATGCGCGACGCCACGTCGGGGACGCGGGCGAGGTTCACGAGGATCTTGCCGAAGGTCTCCTGCGTCGAGGAGGGTTTCGCTCCGGCGACGCCGGCGAGCACGTCGGTGCTCGTTGGCACAGATGGCCACGACGCGTGCAGCGCCTTCGACTTCGGGGCGATCGCCGCGCTCGCCCGGTCGCACAACGCCTGCTCCGACGAGGCAGCGTCGAAGCGGTCCCATTCGTTCGCTTCGGTGAGGGCGAGCGCGGCTCGGAACTCCTCGATCTGCTTCTTCGTCATCAAGGCGGCGTGATTGAGGGGATCGCCGGCCATCGGGAGTCCGAAGCCCTTGATCGTGTAGGCGAAGACGACCGTCGGGCGATCAGTCACGGCGTCGGCTGCGGAGTAGGCGCTGAGCAACTCGGTCAGGTCGTGGCCGCCGAGGTTCTGGAGAAGCGTCGCCAGTGACTCGTCGGGCACCTGGTCGAGGAAGCGGCGCACCTCGTTCGACGAGCGTCCGTAGAACGCTTCGCGCAACGGCGCACCCTTGAGGGCGAAGAACGACTGGTAGACCTCGTTGGGCATCTCGTCGATGCAGGTCCGCAGCGAAGCGCCGCCCGGTCGGGAGAACGCCGACTGAAGTATCCGCCCATATTTTGCCTCGACCACGTTCCAGCCGTTGTCGGCGAACATCTTCTGCAGGCGGGCCGACTTGATTCCGGGGACCACGCGGTCGAGCGACTGGCGGTTGAGGTCGACCACCCACGTGACGTTGCCGAGTCCTTGCACTGCAGGGTCGGCGATCGCCTCCCAGACGTTGCCCTCGTCGAGCTCGGCATCGCCCATCAACGCGATGTAGCGCGGCACCCGGCCGGTCGAACCGAAGTGGGCGTCGGTGTATCGATTGACGGTGGCCGCGAACAGGGGCGCAGCAACACCGAGTCCGACGGAGCCGGTCGAGAAGTCGATCGGATCGGGATCCTTCGTCCGCGACGGGTATGCCTGGAGCCCACCCTTCTCGCGAAGCGTGGTGAGGTAACGACGATCCAGATGCCCCGTGAGATAGGTGATGGCGTGGTACACCGGCGACGAGTGGGGCTTGACGCTGACCCGGTCCCCCGGCTCGAGGTGGGCGAAGTAGAGGGCGGTCATCAGGGAGACCATCGAAGCCGAGCTCGCTTGGTGCCCGCCGACCTTGATGCCGTCGGTGTTCGGGCGGTCGTGATTGGCGTGGTCGATCATCCGGCAGGCCAACCAGAGCACCCGCTTCTCCAGTGCCGCCAGGGTGGCAAGGTCCGGATGCGGACGGAGGGGAGCGAGCAGATCGTCGAGAGAGGAAACCACAGGCCGAGGCTATCGGCGGGAAGGGCTCCGGCCCTGCCCGTCGGGAGTAGTTTCGCGAGCGGAACACCTGCCGGCCGCCCGACCGCTCGGCGGTCCACCGGTCCACCGGTGCTCTCCTGGTTCGCCCCGGGGCGCTCTGGTTCGCTGAGCGGCCGTCAGACCGATGAAGATGGGCCGATGCGTCTTGGAATCTTCCTTGCCCCGACTGCGATCGATTCCTATGTGGCGGACTGCCAGGCGGCCGCCGACGCCGGGTTTGCCAGCGTGTGGAGCCCCCAGCTGTTCGGCCTGGAGACGCTGGCGGCGATCGCAGTCGCCGGTGCCACGGTGAAGAACATCACCTTCGGCACTGCCGTGGTGCCCACATATCCACGTCATCCTGCGACGATGGCCCAGCTTGCGCTCACGGCGCAGGCGGCCACGGGTGGACGCCTCGTTCTCGGGATCGGTCTTTCGCATCAGGTCGTGATCGAGGGCATGTACGGCATGTCGTTCGACAAGCCGGCCGTTCATATGCGCGAGTACCTTTCCATCCTCAACCCGCTGATCAACGATCGACGCGTCTCGTACGAAGGCTCCGCGCTCACCTTCAAAGGGGCCGTCACCTTCCCGGGGATCGATCCCTGCCCGGTGCTCCTCGCTGCTCTCGCACCGGCGATGCTCCGGCTCGCCGGCTCGATGGCGGACGGAACCATCCTCTGGATGACCGGACCGAGAACCATAAGTGAACACATCATTCCGACTATGCACTCCGCCGCTGTGGACGCCGGCCGTCCGACGCCGCAGACCGTCGTGGGCCTCCCGGTGTGCCTCACCAACGATGTCGACGCGGCGAAGGCCCGGGCGGCCAAAGAGTTCGTCATCTACGGAACGCTGCCGTCGTACCGCGCCGTGCTCGATCGCGAGGGCGCCGCCGGCCCGGCGGACATCGCCATGATCGGTGACGAGAACGCGATTGCCGCCCACGTGCAACGCGTTGCCGACTCCGGGGCGACGGAGTTCTGCGCGAGCGTCTTCGGTTCCCCCGAAGACCGCGAACGCACGCGTTCGTTTCTGGCCACGCTCCTGTAGATCGACGCAGGAGAACTGTCGGCTCGGCACCGGAAAGGTGCTGTTGCTCTGCACGCTCCGGGTGGTTGCTCCACGTGACCCTTGGCCGGACGGGAGCCCGCCCCGGGATTCGCCTGTAGGGTGCTTCATGGCCAACAAGGGAACCCCAGCCGCACCAAACGCGAAGAAGCCCGGCCGCACGCTGAAGGAGAAGCGTGCCGCGAAGGCCGACAAGAAGGTCGAGCAGACCGCGGTCCGCAAGGCCTGGGACAACAAGTAGTCCGGCGGCGTTCTCGCCGCTCCCTCAGTATCTCGTGCGCTGAACCATCGTCGGCGCGCCGAGCCTGTCGCGTGCTTCGCGACCGCTCCGCACTCCCTGCCCCGGCTCTCGTGGCCGATGCAGGTCCGTAGGTCTTTCAGCCGGGAACCACCCTGCTCGGTCATGGCGCAACTCCGCCGTTTCGATCGCGGTGGTTGGTCCGGCCGCGTCGAGGAGTTCTCCCATGCCCACCGGACCATTGCTGTACCGCCACGCGAAACGTCCCCATAGCAGCCTGCACGTCGGTCTGATGAGCACCTATCCGCCCAAGATCTGCGGCCTCGCCACGTTTGCGTTCGCGCTCGAACGGGCACTGGTGGACCATGACGCCCGCGTTTCCATCGTTCGCGTGCAGGGTCCGTCCGACGCGCCGACGCCCGCCCAGGTCGGTGTCGTCACCCTCACCAATGGTCAGGAGCGTTCGATCCGCAATGCCACTGCTTCGCTTTCGCGCAACGACTTCGCGATCGTCCAGCACGAGTACGGCATCTACGGCGGGCCCGATGGTAACGAAGTGCTCGACATCCTGGCGGCGCTCACGGTGCCCAGCATCGTTGTCCTCCACACCGTCCCACTGTCGCCGACTCCGAGTCAGCGTTCCGTCCTGATCGCCGTCGCTGAACGGGCCGATCACCTCGTCGTGATGACGAAGGTCGCCCAATCGCGCCTGCTCTCCTCGTATGGGATCGACAAGGCCAAGGTGTCGCTGATTCCGCACGGTGCGAGCACCGTCGCCGCGCCCGACGGGACCGAACGGCCCGACGCCGCGAATCGTCTTCTCACCTGGGGCCTGCTCGGACCGGGCAAGGGAATCGAGCATGTCATCGAGGCGCTCGGCCGCCTGCGGACCCTGCATCCCCAACCGAACTACACCGTCGCCGGAGTCACCCACCCGAATGTGTTCGCCGCGCACGGCGATGCGTACCGGGCTTGGCTCATGCAGCGCGCCCAGTCGCTCGGCATCCGAGAGACGGTGACCTTCGACGGCGCCTATCGAGACAACGCATCGCTGGCCCGACTGATCGCGACCGCCACGGCCGTCGTGCTTCCCTATGATTCGCGCGATCAGGTCACCTCCGGGGTCCTGGTCGATGCCATCGCGGCCGGCCGGCCCGTCATCGCCACCGCCTTCCCTCACGCCGTCGAGATGCTCTCGTCGGGGGCCGGCATCGTGGTCCCACACGGTGACCCGGAGGCGATGGCCGAGGCCATCCGTGTGGTGCTCACCGACGACGTGGCGCGAGAGCGCATGGCCGCCGAAGCGCGCCGTCTCGCACCGGAGCTGCAGTGGTCCGCCGTTGCCGCCCGCTATCTCGACCTCGGTCAGTCCCTCATGCGTTCTTCCCGTTCCGTGGCGATATGAGGCTGTCGATCGCCGATCGTCCCAGCCCACCAGCAGCGGGCGGGCTGCCCGACCTCACGAGGCTCCTCTCGCTCGACCACCTCGATCGCATGACCGACGATCGAGGCCTGTTCGAGCACGCCGAAGGCACGGCACCGCGGCCCGAGCATGGCTACTGCACCGACGACAACGCCCGACTCCTGATCGTCGCCACCGATGCCGGGGCCTCCGACGTGGCCGACCGGCTTGCCCGGGTTTCGCTGGGCTTCGTGCTTGCCGCGCAGGATGTGCGCGGCAACACGCGCAATCGCATGAACGTCGCCGGCGAGTGGACCGACGAACCCTCGACGGACGACTGCTGGGGTCGCAGCCTCTGGGGCCTGGGGGTGGCGACGGCGCGTCACGCCGACCCCGCGCTTCGCCGGCGGGCCCGGCGCGGATTCAACCACGGCGCGCGTCTGCGTTCGACCGCACTGCGGTCGATGGCCTTCGCCGCTCTCGGCGCCGTTGAAGTGCTCTCCGCCCACCCCGACCATCAACCCGCCCGCCGTCTCGCCGCGGACTATCTCGATCGGGTCGCACCGGCGATGAGCAGTGTGTGGCGATGGCCGGAGCCGATGCTGCGGTACGCCAATGCTTCGCTCGCCGACGCGACGATCGGCGCGGGCGCCGCGCTCGGACGGGCCGACGATGTCGAACGCGGGCTCGACATGCTCGCCTGGCTGCTCGAGCGCGAGACACTGCACGGACATCTGTCGGTCGCCGGTGTGGGCGACCACCGTCCGGCCAGCGTACCTCCGCTCTTCGACCAGCAGCCCATCGAAGCGGCCGCGCTCGCCGACGCATGCGCCCGTGCTGCCGAAGTGACGTCGGACGCCTCGTGGTGGCGAGGTGTGCGACTCGCCGAGTTGTGGCTCCTCGGCGACAACGACGCCGGACTGGTAATGGTCGACCCCGTCAGCGGTGGAGGATACGACGGACTCTGCGCGTCGTCGGTCAACACCAACCAAGGGGCGGAGTCGACCATGGCAGCAACCACGATCATCCATCGCGCCCGGAACTGTCCGCGATGAACGACCGTTTGTCGTCCGACGAACCGCGCGAGGAGATTCGCGATCCCGAGGATCGGTCGGCGTGGCGGGAGGAGACCGGGCTGGTGAGCGACACCGGCATCCGTCTTTCGCACGACACGTCGCGGGTCATCACCCGTTTCTTCCAACCGGGCGCGGAAAACGTCGGTCCGGGCCGCTCGCGGGCGGCTGCTGTTGTCGAACGCGTGCGGGCGCTCTCCGAGGAGGAAGCGGTCGCCGCGCTCGACGATGTGGAGCGGCGATTCGGTGATCGGCATCGTTCGATGCGCAAGACGTGGCGCGACCACGCCGCCCAGGTCCTCACGTCGCTCCCGTCGGACGGCGTGCTCGAGTCAGCGACGCCGGGTGGCCCGGACTCTCCGGATCGGCCGGCGGAGACCCTCACCACCGCCAAGCTGTTGCTCATCGGTGCGGTCTTCACCCAGGAGTACGCCATCGAAGGGGCGGCCCTGTGCAACCCCTCCGTCGTGCTCGCGCCCGGGGTCGCCCCGACAGCGGTGAGCCACGAGCGTCCGCTCGAATTCGTCATGAGCGTGCGGGGCATCGGCGAGGGGCACCGGTCCACCATCGGCTTCCGGTCGGGTCGGGTTTCACCCGACGGTTCGGTCGTCGTCGACCCGCCTGACCCCTTCCCTGTCGTGGTGGAGCCGACGGTCGGAACATTCCGGCGTGAACCTGCGCTGCCCGATGGGTCCTACCGCATCGGTTTCGCGCCGTCGGGAGCACTCTCCTCGCGCGTGCTCTATCCCTTTCTCGGCGTCGAATGCGGAGGGATGGAGGACGTCCGGTTCGTCCGGTTCGTCGACGACCTCGGTGCCGGGTCGTACTTCGGGACCTACACGGCGTTTGACGGATATACGGTCCGTCAGCGACTGCTCCGGACCAAGGATTTCGTCGTCTTCACGTCGATGCCGGTGAACGGACCGGGAGCGATCGGCAAGGGCCTGGCGTTGTTCCCGCGCAAGGTGAACGGACGTTTCGCCGCGCTCACGCGCTCGGACCGCGAGTCGAACGGGGTGTCGTTCTCCGACGACATCGGTTTCTGGGGGGAGCCGACACATATCCAGGACCCGGTCCACGCCTGGGAAGTCGTGCAGCTCGGCAACTGCGGATCGCCCATCGAAACCGATGCCGGGTGGATCGTGCTCACCCATGGGGTCGGTGCGCTTCGGACGTATTCGATCGGGGCGCTCCTCCTCGACCTCGACGATCCGACGAAGGTGATCGGTTCGACCACGACACCGTTGTTGACCCCGAACATCGAGCAGCCCGGCGGCTATGTGCCGAACGCGATCTACTCCTGCGGTGCCTTCGTCGTCGGGGACGTGATGATTCTCCCGTATTCGATCGCCGATCAGTCGATCGCTGTCGTCACGGTGTCGGTGCCTGCGCTCCTCGACCGTATGCGCACGTAGGTGTCTTCGCGGTGACCCACGAACCGCCTCCGCAGTCCCGTACAGTCGGCATGGTGGTGGCGAAAGCGAAACCGAAAACGATGAGCGCCGGGTTCGTCTTGTTCCGACGACTCCCGGCCGTGTCTGACGGCGAGGGTTGTCCACCCGTCGAGGTCCTCATCGGTCACCTCGGCGGACCCTTCTGGGCGAAGAAGGACGAAGGAGCGTGGTCCTTTCCGAAGGGTCTACTCGAAGTCGACGAAGAGCCTTTCGACGGTGCACTCCGCGAGTTCCGAGAGGAAGTCGGTTTTGCCGTTCCCGGCCCCCCGACGCGCGACGACGCGATCGATCTCGGCGTCGTCGTCGGGTCGGCGAAGTCCGTCCACCTGTTCGCGACCTCGGCCGATGTCGACCTCTCCGCGTTCCGTCCCGGCATGTTCGAGATGGAGTGGCCTCCTCGCTCAGGTCGCACGGCGTCGATCCCCGAGATCGATCGCATCACATGGTCGAGCCTCGATGTAGCGGAGGCGAGGCTCAGTGCCGGTCAGCGTCCCTTCGTCGCGAGGCTCCGCTCACGTCTCTCATAGCCGGATGGGCGCAGCTCAGTTCCAACGCGACCGCTCCGCTCTCGGCCGCAGAGACCGGGTGCGCAGCTCAGTTCAACGCGACAGCCACGCGGGTGCGCTCAGCCGCCAACACTTCGTCGGCATCGGGAAACCGGACATCGAGTTCGTCGAGCACGGCGAGCGCTTCGTCGAGCGATCCCGTCGCCGAGTGGAGCCGCACGAGCTCGCGGCCTTCGTCGAGTGTCCAATCGGGAAGACACGTGCGCATACGAACTACCGCAGTCAGACCTTCGAGATCGTTCTTCCTCGCGTAGTTGGCCTTCAGGTTCGCCAGCATGCGGACGAGGATCTGGCGGCCCGCGGTCTCGTTGAGCATGGACCGGTGAAACGGCTGGCGATCACCGAACATCGACGAGAAGAGCGCCACGATGTCGTTCATCGACATTGTTCGGCCACCGGCGAACGCGTCGACGATTCGGGTTTCGCTCGCCCACCATTCCCCTCGCACGGCCCCTGCCGGCGCAACTGCGAGCAGGAAGTGCCCCGGCAGACCGATTCCCCAACTGGTGAGGCCGGCCCGTTCGGCGACGAGCTGACCGACGAGCGCCAGGCTGATCGGTATGCCGAGTCGCCGTGCGAGCACGTTGGGGAGGAAGGAGTTCCGCGGGTCGTGATAGTCGGCGCCGTTGCCGGTGAATCCGGCGTCGACGAACAGCCGCTGGCGCCACTGCTCGATCGAACCGATGCCGCTTGCCAACCGCTCGATCTCCGCTTCGACCGCCGACCGGCGCTCCCGGTTTGAAGCCAGTTGGCTCCGATGGGCACTCAACGCAAATGCGGCCCGGGTCATCGGAACCGGCTCGGCGACGGCAGCGACGAAGAAGTCATGGTGCCACCACGGACTCGATGTGATCGGAGGGAGCGGATTCACCGCCCCTATCGTCCTACGATTCGGGCCAGCTGTCGTGACTCAGGCGGCAGTGCCCTCGGCAAGGAGTGCTGCCACCACGGCATCCTGGTTCGCATAGCCGCCCTCTCCGATATGCAGGTGGCGAACCCGACCGGTCTTGTCAAGGTAGTAGAACGCCGGCCAGAAGCCGTTCTTGTAGCGGCGCCAGGTCTTGAAGCCGTTGTCCTGCGCCACCGGCCAGGCGATCCTGTCGTCGGCGACGGCCTTCTTGACGTTGGCGGCGTCCTTCTCGTAGCCGAACTCGGGCGCGTGGATGCCGACAATCTCGAATCCCTTCGCGTGGTACTTCGCGTAGAGGTCCTTCACATGGGGAATGGTGTTCTGGCAGTTGTAACAGCCGAACGTCCAGAAGTTGACCAGCACGACCTTGCCCCGGAGACCCGCCAAGGTCAGGGGGCTGCTGTTGACCCAGTTCTGTAGGCCGGTGAACTCGGGCGCGGCATACGGGTCGTCGATGCTGAACTTCGCCTTCACCACCTTGGCGGCCTTCCCCGGTTTCGACGCGCTCGCTCCCGCAGTCGTAGCAGCGGAAGCCGCTGCGTCGGCCGACCATCCGGCGATGGGCAGGGCGCCGCCGGCGAGCGCACCTGTCACGAGCGCGACCGCGAGCAGGGTTCCGCGGCGGCGCAGCGCTCGGGCGGGCTCGTCGGACGCCGGGACCTCGTTGACGGGGTTGCGTTCCATGACGAGACGGTACGGCGGGCCGGGTAGGCCGGCGAACGGCGACCCTCAGCGCAGCCTCAGGACCTGCCCTGGCCGGTATCGTGCCGGTGTGCCGTTCGCCGCGCTACGCCGCCGTCTCGTTGCCCGACTCCGAGACCCGGCCATCGGGCTCGGAGTCGTCGTCGCGGTTGCGGCCGCGCTGAGCTGCTTCATTGCGGTCAAGACTCCGGCCTGGGAGGCGAACGACGAGCCAGACCACATGATGAACATCGAGATGCTCGTCGACGGCGAGTGGTACCGCATCGCCCCGAACACCGGGTACGCGCCCCACCAGCCACCTGGGTACTACCTGCTCGTCGCCGGCGTCCAGCGGCTCATCGGACAGGACGCCTTCGTCATCGAACCTCAACAGGGCGATGGCGATGTCGCCAACGGACAGTTCGGCCATGCCGAGCCGCAGGAGTCACGCGACCATCGCCGACTCCTCCCGCTTCGCCTGTTGTCCGTTGTGCTAGGTGCACTTACGATTCTGCTGACCTCCCGGGTCGCTCGAAGGTTGGGTGCCTCGGACTGGAGCTCGGTTGCGGCCGCGGCGACTGTCGCGTTCGTCCCGCGCTTCGTCTTCTCCTCATCGTTCGTCAACAACGACACCCTTGCGACGGTGCTCGGTGCCGCGATCACCCTGCTGCTCGTTCGCGTCTGGCAGGGCGATCACCTCGCGGAGCGTCGAACGTGGCGGCTTCCCGCGTTGCTCGGATTCGCGCTCGGTGCGTTGGCGGCCACCAAGCTGATCGCGCTGCCCATGATCGCGTTTGCCGGCGTGATCGCGCTGTGGCGGTTGAGGCGCGACCCGCGATTGGCCGGCACCCTCGTGCTCTCGGCGATGGTGTTGAGCATGCCGGTGTTCGTGTCGAACCAGATCCGCTACGGGGATCCGATCGCCAGCAGGGCCTCCGTGGAGTACTTCCGGTCCTGGATCCCGGCCCTGGTGTTGCAGATCCACACGACCGACTGGCTGGTGAAGGCGGTCGGCAGCGGCTTTCTCACGAGCTTCTGGTACACGAGTGGATGGAACCAGTTCCGGTGGCGGGGCATGACCTACGTCCCCCTGTGGGGCCTCGCCGCGATCGGCTCGCTCGGCAACGTCCGGCGACGCCACCAGGAGTCCGGCACCCTTGTGTGCCTGCTGCTGTTCGCCTCCGCCGCGGCGTCGGTGTGGGTGCTGGCCTGGAACACCACCCAGTTCCAGGCCCGGCTCGCGTTTCCCGGCCTCGCCGCCTTCGGGTCAGTGATCGCTATGGGGTGGCAGCGATGGGGAGCCCCGCGCTGGCTGGCCTTCGTGCTGCCGCTCCTCGGCCTCCTCGGCACCGTCTACGCGATCAACACCGACATCCTCAACCGCTACTGAATCCGTCGGCGTCGCCGCGAACGGATTGGGCGGGCAACGTGTGGCTGGTTGGCGCCGTGTTGTCCGGTTGGCGACGTCGCTTTCACGACAACGTGGCGCCAACTCGACAACCGTGAGCTGTGGCGGACGGCTACGGGCGGTGAGCGCCGGAGCAGAACGCGGCGAAGTCGCAGCCGCCGCACCACGGTCCACCGTGCGGTGAGAACTGTCCGGCGCGGATGCGGGCGAGGCGATCGGCGAGTTGACCGGTGGCCCGCTCGACGGCCTCGGCCGACCAGTCGGTCGACACCACGACGACATCGGCTGAGCCGTTCGGCGCGAGGTAGACGAACGAGGTGCGCAGGCGCTCAGGGGTGACGCCCCATTGCCGGACAGCGACGATCGCGTAGATGTCGAGTTGCACCGATGCCGATGCGTCGCCGTCGTGGGGGAATCGGCCGGTCTTGAAGTCGACGATCTCGATCACCGAGTCGCGGTCGTAGACGGCGTCGATCCGGCCGCGGACGACGTCGGCCCGCCCGGCGTCACCGGGAACCACGAGGGTGAACGGCGCCTCGACGCGTTGTGGCATCAGGCCGGCGTAGGGGGACGAGAGGAACGCAGCTTGACAGCGGTCCCACCGCGTCGCCTGGTCGAGACCGGTGAAAGCGGTCGCGTCGGTCTCGCCAGGCGATCGATCGATGTCGGCCTCCTCGAGGTCCAACCCGAGGTCACATTCCTGATCCACACCCGGAACGCTCGCATCGTCGAGCCCGAGAACGAACTGGCCCGATGCCTTGGTTTCGATCCAGCGATGGATCGCCGTACCGAACGCAGCCGCCGGATTCGGACGCCGCGGCAACCGCTTCACGAACGACCATTCGTAGCGTCGAGGACACTGGGCGTACGTCACCACAGCGGTCGCGGCGAGCGCCAACGGAGCGGGTTCGCTCGGGAGCTCGGCCGACGCCCGCAGGTCGAACAGCGCCGGGGTGTCTGGCGTACGTCGCGCTCTCCGAAGCGCCGGCTCCGGAGTCGTTTCGATTGCCGGCGCACGTCGGGCATCGAGGGCGGCCTGCTGCCGTCGCAGTTTCGCCTGCATCTCGGGGTTCTCCGTGGCCGCCGGCGCCCGGTCCGTTTCCACGACCAGTCCGGGCGGGTCCAGCAGGAGCGTGTAGAACTCGCTCACGCCCTGGGGCTTCTGCGGACCGGAGTACCAGTGTGCCGCGCTGACGACGAGACGTCGCCGTGCCCGGGTGACGGCGACGTAGAGCAGCCGGAGCTCCTCATAGGTCTGCTGCTGATCCACGTGGGCCTTCATCCGGGCTTCCTCGGCCCGGGAATTCGGTGGTGCGGTGAACCCGTCGTTGTCGAGGCGAAGCCAATGCGGGAGAGCGGCGGCGACGGTCGCTCCGTTGCCTGTCGCCCGTCGATCGGGGAAGATCCGACTCGACCCCGAGCCGGCGAGCCCCGGGACGAACACGGTGTCGAACTCGAGTCCCTTGGCCTGATGGATCGTCATGAGCTGGACGGCGTCGTTCGCAATTGCGGTCGCTTCGGCAGGATCGTCCTCACTCATCTCGACGAGGCCGAGGTAGTCGAGGAACGATTCGACCGTGCGTGGCCCGTCGAGCGGCTCGAAGGACTGGGCGAGGTGCAGGAATCGCAGGAGGTTCTCGTGGCCCACGGCGTCGACCACGCTCCACAGTCCGGCAGACGCGATGACCGCCTCGATGGTGTCGACCATCGAACGTCGTTCGAGGACGTGACGCAGCGCAGCGAGCGCGGCCCGCAGGTCGGCGAGACGGTTCCAGGCTGCCGCGGAGAGGCCCGGGATGTCGCGACCGTCGAGGACGCGACGAAGGTCGAGCCCCGGATCCGCGGGGACGGCGACCGGCTCGGAGGATTCGTCGGACAGGGTCCGGTCGGACATGGCCTCGTCGGACATGGCCCCCTCGGAGGATTCGTCGGACAGGGTCCGGTCGGACATGGCCTCGTCGGACATGACCCCGTCGGGGGGCTGCTCCGTCGATGGACGCGCAGCGCGCCCGGCCCGGTCGGCGCGTGCGAGCGCGGCGAGGTCACGGAGTCCGATCCGGTACGTCGGACCGCCGGCGAGACGGAGGAGCGCGACGTTTGCCTCGGCCGCTCCCTCGGGGAGCGCGAGCAATCGGAGCCAGGCCACGGTGTCGACGATCTCGGGTCGAACGAGAAGACCGCCGAGACCAACGATCTCGACCGGGATACCGGCGTCGTCGAGCGCTTCGGCGATCGGGCCGATGAGTCGACGTTTGCGGCACAAGATGGCGATCTCGGACCAGGGGGCGCCGACCGCAGCGACGCGCGCCGCAATGGCCTGCGCTTCCGCCCGGTCATCGGCCGCGACGAACGACTCGATGGGCAACGCGAGCTCCCGGGCGATGTGGGGCCGCAACATCTTCGGCAGGGCAACCGCGATAGCGGCCTGCACACGGTTCGCAAGCGCAACGATCCGATCCGTCGACCGGTAGTTCGTCTCGAGGCCGACGGTGATGGTTCCGGGAACATGCCGGTCGAAGTGGATCAGGTTATCCACGTGCGCACCGCGGAAGCCGTAGATCGATTGGAGGTCGTCGCCAACGGCAGTGAGGGGTGCGGCGCCGTCGGGAAATCCATCGACCCACACCATCTTCAGGAGCTCGCGCTGCGCCACATTGGTGTCCTGGAACTCGTCGAGCAGCACCGCTCGGTAGCGATTGCGCAACGCGTCGGCGATGGACGGATCGCTGCGCACCGCTTCGACAGCGAGCGCGATCTGGTCGCCGAAGTCGAGCACGCCGAGCCGCCGCTTGGCTGTCGCGTAGGCATCGAGGAGAATGCACAGATCGCCTCGGCTGCGGGCCACTCGGCGCACCCACGGGGTGAGCGATCGATCGTCGGCCATCGCCAGACAGTCGGCCCGAAGGGCCTCGACGGTGACGAGATGGTCGGCCAGCGACGATGACAGGGTCAACGTCTCTTCTACGAGTTGCTGCGGACGGCCGAGCTTTCGGTTCGGCAGGTCGATCCGATGGAATTCGTCGAGCAACAGTTGGAACGACCGGGCCCGATCGAGCAGACGGGGTTCGCTCGGCAGGCCGAGGGCGATCGTATGTTCACGGATTATTTGGGCGCCGAATCCGTGGTAGGTCGACACCTGCACCCGGTTGCCCGGACCGAGGCGACGGACGATCCGGTCACGGAGGTTTGCCGCGGCCTTGTTCGAGAAGGTGAGGCCGAGGACCTCATGCTCTCTAACCGCACCGCGCTGCACGAGACTGACCACGCGTTGGGCCATCACTTCCGTCTTGCCGGAACCCGCACCGGCGACGATTCGTAACGGCGCGAGGGGATGATCGATCGCCCGCTGCTGTTGCGCGTCGGGAATGAACGTCGGCGACCCGGCGATTGGGAGAACGGTCATCGGACCTGGCGTCCCTGCAGTTTGGTGGAACAGAGCGTGTGGAACGCGCAGTAGTCGCAGTTCGCGTCGGGGTTGGGTTCGTAGTGCTCACTCAGGATGGAGGTGGCGAGGTGGCCGATGCGGGCGACCGTGGCCTCTTCGAGGTCGAGGGAGACGAAACGCGAAAGCACCTTGACGCGCTCTTTCGACGCGTCGTCTTGGAGATAGTGGAGCTCGAGTCGCTCCGGCACGCCGAGCTTGCGAACGTCCGGGTCGTTCACGGCGGCGTAGTGGTAAATGGCCAGCTGCAGGTCGTCGTCGACCTCGGCCTGGGATTTTGGGCTGCCAGTCTTGTAGTCGACGATCCGGAGTCGCTCGACGTCGTCGCCTCGGGGCGCGACGACGTCGATCCGATCGATCGATCCGACGAGAGTGTGCGCAGGCGTGTCGGCGCGGCCCGAATCGCCGTGGGCGGACACCGGGAGTGGCACGTCGAACCGGTGCTCGGTGAGTCGGACGTCGGGCGACGTCTGCCGGAAGAAGTCCCACCAGTTCCCCAGCCACTGCTCGGCTCGACGGCGGTAGTCGAGTGCCTGCGCGGCGTAGGGGAACTCGTCGTCCCTCCACAGCTGGTCGATGAGCGTGAGGAGCCGCTCACGAGACCGTTCGACAGCTCCCGGCTCGAGGAAGTGCTCGAGTACCTCGTGAACGAGGGATCCGGCAGTGGCCGGAGCTCCCCCGGCGCCGCGCAGCCCGAGCCCGTATTCGAAGCCGTAGCGCCACGAGCAGTCTTCGAACGTGGTGAGCTGCGTTGCCGACAACCGCAGCGAACCCGATGGGAACACTGCCACATCGCTCACCGTCTCCGACTGCGGCCTCGGCGGCGGAGCTGCGGCCACAAGCAGCAGCGAGAGCTCCTCGCGGCGCCAGCCGTCGATGAACGGACTGGGAAGGACTCCGCCGACAGGCGCGGCGATCGCGACGACCGAGCCGTCGGTGGCGACGGCAGCGCGAAGCTCGGCGAGCCGCAAACGGTCGTGTTCGACGAGTTCGTCCTCGGACTGGAGGTCTTCCATGGAAGCATCGGATGGCGGTGGCGGATCATTGCGGAACCAGGGCTGGCGCACGCGACGACGGGGAAACCGCCCGTCGACGCATCCGACGATCACGACGCCGTGCCATGGCTGATCCGAGGGCCGGGCGACGGCATCGTCGAGGGACACCACGGTGACGCCCGACGCAACCCGCGGCGGAGCCGGTCGGGTCAGCGCGGCCTCGATCGGTTCGCCGTCGAGCAGGGCACGAAGGAAGGCGCTGAGCACCCCGACCGCGTAGTTGTCGCCGATCAGCCTGGCGGCGTTGGTCTCCCACCAGGTACAGGCGCGTCGGACGAGTTCGGCGTGGGTAATGGTCTCGTCGGTGGGCGACAAGGCCCGGACACAATCGTCGACGATCCGGTGATCGCCGATCCGAGTGCCGGGGACGACGAGGGGAACGTGGCTGCGCGCCGACGCGCTGGCCAACTCGGAGAGCAGCACGGGATCGGGCTGGGGCAGCACCACCGCCAGCCGCGTGGGGTCGCGGCCGGCATCGAGCCACGACCGGATCACGGAGACCGCGGCATCAGCCTCGACCGCCGGGTGATGAACGCGCAGCATCGAGCATCGGTCATCGTCGATCACGGTGTCCGCCGGCGGCGGCGCATCGGTCGAGAAGGTGACGGTGGTGCCCAGCCGTCGGGCTCGGTCCACAATGACCGCGACCAACGCGGCCGATCCTGCGGAATACCCGTTCGCCTGCTCGATGATGAGGTGCCCGACCGGGTCGAAGCCCTCACTTGCCGGACCACCCCGCAGAAGACGATCGAGCGCGCTTCGGACGGCACGCGGCGCGTCGACCAGCGCGCGTACGGACAGCTCGGCCTCGTACCGTCTGATGAACGCGTCGAGCTCGCTGCCTCTCCCTAGAGCAGCCGGACCCGACGTGGGCCCGGCGGTGGACGCATCGACGCGCCGTGAGAGCTCTCGGAGGACCTCGTCGACGAACGCCGGACCGAGCAGGAACGGCCGCTGGGTGGGCCAGAGCGACGCGGCGTTTGCGGCATCGGACCTCAGGAGCTCAGTGACCAGGGATCGGCGCTGGGCATTGGTGAGAAGGGTGATCTCCTGATGCTCCTCGCGCAGAACGGCCAGAGCGAAGCCGAGCGGGGTGAGCACCCGGATGAATCCGCTGAGCTGCGGTGCCCGGCGCAGAAACTCGCTCCGCCAAGCTCGGGCCGACGACGCCCGTGGGGTGAGCACCGCGAAAGGGGTGGCGGCATCGGCCTCGGCGAGTACGAGCTCGGCGAGCGCCGCCCGGTTCTCTCGGGCGGGGCCCGATGGGTCGGCCATCAGGCTGCCCGGCGAGGCATGGGGGTCTGTGGCCTCGTCATGGGCTCGACGGTACCGGAGACCCTGTGACAGCCGCACCGCACGGCGATGTCGGAGCTATCGCTCCCCGACGACGAGATATTCGGCGCGGCCCTGGGCATCCACTCGTCGCTCGGCCTGGCCAGCGACGCGGAAGTGCTCCAGATGCGCGTAGGTCTCGCTCGAAGCCATCGACCCCCAGCGTTCCGGACGAAAGAGCAGATGGCTGTAGCCCTCCACGGTCATCCAGCCGTCCGCGGCCGAGCCGGCGGCGAGTCGGGCCAGGCGTTCGCGGTGGTGATCGACGATGTCGCGACACCGTCCGGCGAGATCGGTGAACGGATGGCCGTGTGCCGGAAGGACATGACGGACACCGTCGAGCCGGGCGACCATCTCCAGGGAGATGAAGAAGCTGCCGAGCGGGTCGCTGCCCGTGCCGATGCCCGAGATGTGCGGTGTGATCGTCGGCAGCACGTGGTCGCCGGAAAGGAACGCGCCGCCCTCCGGATCATGGAGGCAGAGGTGATCGAGCGTGTGCCCGGGAGTGTGGACGGCGAACCAGTCCCGGTCACCCAGCCGGACCGGCTGCGAGTGCTTCAGTCGGATCGACGGCTCAGCGAGCGGGAACACCCGCCCGAACACCGACGACGTGGCGGCGCTCTTGGTGATCCGGTACATCGCGCCGCGTCGGATCGACGGTGCGTAGGCCTCGCCGCCCCACGGCGGCGTGGAGCCGAAGAACGCGGTCGCCGGGGGAAGCTGCTCCTGGCCTTCGTCGGCGTGCGCATGCGTGTCGTCGGAGCAACCGTCGAGCACGCACACGTGGCCGGGCTTCCAGCCGAGCCGGAAGGCCTTGTGGGTGACGAGTTGAGCACCGGCCGCCTTGGCCAGCTTCCCGGCGTTGCCGAAGTGGTCCGGGTGGCTATGGGTCACGAGGACCTTGTCGATCCGGCTCATCGGGATGTCGGCGGCGATGAGCCGCCGTTTCAGTGCTTTCCAGCTCGCCGGGCCCGGCAGGCCGGGGTCGACGATCGCCACACTCGACTTCCCGACGATCGCATACGTGTTGATGTGCGCCAGACCCGGAAGAGCAATCGGGAGCTGCAGACGGAGCACGCCGGGGGCGACTTCGAGCACCTCGTCGCTTGCGGGCTGGCGCTCTTGACGGATGGGACGGTCGGTCACAGGGGCGCTCACGGTGCAATGAGTGTACGGAGGACGCGTGGCCGGGCACCAAACGCGACGGTGGCACCTGAAGACCGTGGTTAGTGCGGACGACCTATCGAGTTCACCCATGCCGGGCGTCGATGCCGTGGCTGTGGATCGGAACGAACCAGGGAGGACGAAGGGTGTGAGTCACCGCTGGATCGACTCCCCTCGTCTTTCGGGGCCGTCCTCGCGGGGCACGTGGTGGTGAATCCGACGAGCATCCGCCTGGTCGTCGGGCTTGTGGCGCTCACCTTCGTTCTCTGGCGCGCCCAAGAGGAGACCCGAGCGAAGGCCGACGGCTGGCCCGGTTGGGTCCTCTGCTCGGCGTCCCTGGGGGCATTCGTGCTGCGCGAAGGAACCGGGTTCAGTTCGAACTTCGTATGGCGTTCGGCCGGCGCGGCTCTCGCTGTTGTCGCGGGCGGCGCCGCCTTCGGCGCGCTCTTCCTCCTTTCGGCGCAGGGATCTCCCAAGTTCCAACGCGTCCGCGAGGCCGTGGAGGGAGTCCTGATCGCTGGCGGCGTGTGCGTGAGCGCCTGGGTCCTGTTTCTCGGTGATCTCGTCGAAGCCTCCAAGCTGAGCTCAATCGACAAGTTCCTCCTCGTGGCGTCCCCGGTGGCGGCGGCCGCAGTGGCGGCCTACGCGCTGCAGGTTGTCATGCGGGCAACGCCTGGTGAACGCAGAAGTCTGGTTAGCTGCGCTGGCGGCACCGCGGCGATGTTCGTGGCCGAGGCGTTGGTTGCGGTGGACCGGCTTCAACCCGGAGCCCCGCACGATCGCACGCACGTCACCCTGTTCGTCTCGGTCCTGGGCTACGCGATGTTCGCCCTGGGTGCGGCTCTTCCGACAACAGTGCCCGAAACCCACATCCCGGCCGGTCGCGGAAGCTACTTCCAATGGTCGCTCTGGCTGCTCCCGTCGTCGTCGGCGCTGGTCCTTGCGCTTCCGCGCCTCCGGCCCGGGGTCGCCGATCCGACCCTGTTGGGGATCGCCGGCGTTCTCATCGCCGTTCATCTCGTCCACCACTGGTTGACGCTCGTGGAGAATCACCGAATGCTGGTTGAACGCGACCGCCGCGTCGCCGATCGGACAGCGGAGCTCGAAGCGCGCGAGGTCTACTACCGGGGACTGTTCGAGCACTCGACCGACGTGGTCGCAGTGATCGGCGCGGATTACCGGTTCCGGGACCATACGCCGTCGCTCATCACCGTGCTCGGTTGGCGACCCGAAGACGTTCGCGAGATCCGCGTCGACGAGCTGCTGACCGGACAGGGTGCGTTCGAGGCCCTCGACGCCTACCGGCGGATCTTCGAGGAGAACAGCCGGTCCGAAGCAGTACAGGACCGACTCCTCCACGCCGATGGCACCTGGCGGGACGTGGAGATCCACCTCGCCAATCACCTTGACGACCCGGTGGTCCAAGGGGTGATCGCAACGACACGCGACATCACTTCACGGCGCCGTCTCGAGAGCGAACTCCTCCACCAGGCGTTCCATGATCCGCTCACCGGCCTGGCCAACCGCGCGCTGTTCCGCACGACCCTCGAGCGTTCCGTCGAGATCGCGGCCGCGCACCACCACACGGTGGCCGTGCTTCTTCTCGACCTCGACGGGTTCAAGGCCGTGAATGACACTCTCGGTCATTCGGCGGGGGACCAGGTGTTGCGCATCTTCGCCGACCGCATGCGCGGGATCGTGCGAGTCGAGGACACCCTGGCGCGCCTTGGGGGCGACGAGTTCGCGATCCTCGTGGAACCTGGCGCCGATCCCGGGCTTGTCGCGAAACGCGTTGTCGCCGAGCTGAGCCAACCGGTGGCCCTCGAAGGGAACCTGCTCGAACTCTCCGCAAGCGTCGGCATCGCCGACACCCGGCACGCGTCGACCGTCGATGATCTCCTGCGGAACGCGGACGTGGCGATGTATGCAGCGAAGCAGGATTCGGGCACGGCCTCGGTGAGGTTCGACCCGTCGATGCACGAACGTTCGGCGAGGCGACTCCAACTGCTGACCGACCTCCGGGGCGCGATCGAGCGAAAGGAGTTCGAGGTCTGGCTGCAGCCCATCGTCAACCTCGCCGATGGCATGGCGCGCGGTTTCGAGGGGCTCGTTCGGTGGGCCCATCCGACGGAGGGAATCCTCTATCCCGGGGACTTCGTGCCGATCGCCGAGGAGAGCGGTCTGATCGATGTCATCGGCGACATGGTGCTGCGCAGAGCGGTCACCGAGGCCGCGCCGCTTCTGAAGGCCAACGGTTGGTACGTCTCGGTCAACGTGTCGACGCGCCAGCTGGATACGACCCAGCTACTCGTCACCGTGCAGGAACTTCTGCGAACCACCGGGCTCCCGGCGGAACAGCTCGTCCTGGAGATCACGGAGAGCGCGGTCATGAGCGATCCGGAAACGGCGCTGATCCGGCTGGAGCGGCTGGCCCGCATCGGCGTGCGGATCGCGCTCGACGACTTCGGGACCGGCTACTCGTCGCTCGGTGTGCTCTCGAAGTTCCCCTTCAAGTTGCTGAAGGTGGACCGCACCTTCGTGCGAGCCCTCCACGACGATGCCGCCTCGGCAACGGCCCTGCTCTCCGCGATCGACGAGATCGGCCGAGCGCTCGATCTGACCATCGTTGCGGAGGGGATCGAAACCGACGAGGAACGGTCGTCGCTGCTGGCACTTGGCTATTCGTACGGGCAGGGCTTCCTCTTCAGCCGGGCCATCCCCGCGGCCGAAGCGCTCCGCGCCGCGTCCTCTTCGTTCATGCCCGCACCGGCGGCGGCGGGGGTCCGCCCTTAGCCGCCTTGGTTCTCCGTCATCACCTGCCGTGCCGACTCGCGGTCGAGCGGCGGCCCGATGGCGAATGGGCGTCCATCCGTCGGCGGACGTAGCGTCTCGCTCCTCCACCTCCGAAAGGGACGTTTCATGAAGCTCAGCGTGATGCTCAACTACGCCGGCGATATCAAGGGGACGGCCGACGAAGTCTCGGCCCTCGAGAAGGTCGGCCTCGACTGCGTCTGGGTCGCCGAGGCGTACAGCTTCGACGCCATCTCGATGATGGGATACCTCGCCGCTCGCACCGAGCGCGTCGAGATCGGCTCCGCCATCGTCAACGTGTATTCGCGCACCGCCACGCTCATGGCCATGACGTTCGCCGGCCTCGACTACGTGTCGAATGGCCGCATCAACTGCGGCCTCGGTGCGTCCGGCCCGCAGGTCGTCGAGGGCTTCCATGGTGTTGCGTACGAGAAGCCGATGCAGCGCATCAAGGAGTACATGGAGGTGTGCCGGGCCACGTGGCGGCGCGAGGTCATCAACTACCACGGACAGACCGTCGACATCCCGCTCCCGGAAGGCAAAGGCACCGGTCTGGGCAAGCCGCTCAAGCTGATCAACCATCCCCAGCGCGCCGACATCCCGCTGTGGTGGGCATCGCTCAAGGGCAAGAGCGTCGAGGCCACGGCCGAGTTGGCCAACGGCTGGATCCCGATCTTCTACATCCCGGAGAAGGCCGACCTCGTGTGGGGCGATGCACTGCAACTCGGCATGGCCAAGCGCGCACCGGAGCTCGGACCGCTGCAGATCCTGGCCGGCGGCTCGGTGCTCATCACCGAGGACGAGGACCGCATCACCAAGATGCTCGACGCCGCTCGTCCGACCACCGCGCTCTACGTCGGCGGCATGGGCGCACGGGGCAAGAACTTCTACAACGACATCATGAGCTCCTACGGCTGGGAGGGCGCGGCCAAGACCATCCAGGACCTGTACCTCGACGGCAAGAAGGCCGAGGCGGCAGCAGAAGTACCGCGTGAGTACCTCGAGGCCGGTTCGCTGGTCGGTCCCGAGGGCTACGTGAAGGAGAAGCTGGCGGCCTACAAGCAGGCCGGCGTCACCCACCTCCAGATGGGCCTGTCGGGTTCGCTCGAGACGAAGATGGCCACCGTCGAGCGGATGCGCGCCCTCGTCGACCAGATCTGAAGCGTCCGACGCCAAGTCTTTCGACGCCGACACGGGAGTATTTCGGTCAGGCCGAGTGCCCCTTAGGGATCATTCTGCGGCCCACGACCGAATTCGGTTAGTTCCATTTAGTCCTAGGAAGTCCACTTCCGTGATTGACGTCACTCTCAAACGGGCACTACGGTGCGTTGCAAAGAGGTGTCGGTCGTCACAGTGCGCCGGGCGATGTCCTCGAAGCTGTCCCATTACTTCCGATTCCCGAGGGGGAAACATGATGTATCGCAAGCGGCTCGCCGCGCTAGCAGTGGTAGGACTCTTCGCGGGCCTGCTGACACCGGGAGTTTCCGGTGCCGCAACCAAGAAGGTGAAAGCAATCACCCAACCGCCGGGAGCGAAGGCATCGGCTCAGCGAAAGACCGCGTGCGCGAAGAAGGGCTACGCAAAATACGGCTTCACGAATCAGGGCCAGTGCATCGCGTATGGCTCAGCGGCAGCGCCGGCCACCCAGGCCCCGGCCACGCAGGCTCCAGCGGT
>JANOJN010000309.1:0-13935 GCA_031418775.1 Acidimicrobiia bacterium | reverse complement strand
GCCGTGGTGATCATCCGCGGGTACTCCCGGATCTGCGGGGAGATGTCGGCCGAGATGCACACGGGCACGCCGAGCTCCCGGCGCAGATAGTCGGCCACGATCCGTTCGTTGGCGGGATTGGCGTAGGAGTTGATGAGGCACACGCCGACCGCTTCCACCCCGGCTGACCGCAACTGCTCCGTGATGATCGTGAGGTCGGCTGATCTCGGTGCCTCGGTCGCGTCGCCCGACGGATTCGTACGTTCGCGTATCTCTACGATGCGATCGCGCGGAACGGGCGGAGCAGGGAAGTCGATCTGCAGGTCGTACATGTCGTAGCGGTGCTCGTTGCGGATCAGCAAGGTGTCGCCGAACCCCATCGTGGTGACGACACCCGCCCGGCCGATCTTGCCCTCGATGAGCGCATTGGTGATCAGCGTGGTGGCATGGACAATCGGTGCGGTGATCTCACTCGGCACCACGCCCGCCTTGGCCAGCAGCTGCCGCACACCGGTTCGGACACCGTCGAGGGGTGCCGACGGCGTCGTCAGGGTCTTGTCGACGACGACGCGGCCCGACACGGCGTCGAGGAGGACAACATCGGTGAACGTTCCGCCGATATCGACGGCGAGGCGCCAGTCAGCGGCCATCACTCCCCCTTTGCATTGGTGGAGGCCGACCGACGCGCCGAACGCGGCGGAGCGAACACGTCGAGGATCCAGACCTCGTTGAGTTCGTCGTCGCCGATGAACACGCTCTCGCCGTGCCAGACCGACGGTGGGGCCAGGTACACGTCGCCCGGGCCGAGCACCTTGCGGCTGTGGTCATCGGCCTCACCGATCCGGAAGTCGAGCCTGCCGCGCATGATGATTCCCAGCTGTTCGTTGACTTCATGGTTGTGCAGGAACGAGCCGTCGCCCCCGCCGGTGATGCGCCAGAACCACAGTTCGAGGTTCTCCCCGACGATGATGCGACGACGGAAGCCCGGGCGGTCGGTCTCCTCGAAGAGCGCATCGTCGAAGAAGTAGCAGTAGCGCGGATCGGCTTCAAGGCTCACAGCAGCTGCTCCAACATTCGCCGCTCCACGTCGTCGAGATGAGCGACGACCGCGGCGACCGCTTTGCGCACATGTCCGCGTGCGACGGCGTCGGCGATCGCCCGATGAGCCTCGGTGGACGATCGGATGATCTCCCGCACTTCAGCGCGGTTCACCTCGGCGTAGAGCAGCGAGGCGAACTCGCCCGAACCGAACAACGCCGCGAGCGCCTTTGCGTGCACCTCGTTGAGCAGCGGATTGCCGCATGCCCGGGCAAGCGCCGCGTGGAACGTGCGATCGATCTCCCGGAACTCTTCGAGGTCGGCAGTGTTCCGCGCCGCCAGCGAGGCGATGAGATCACGGTCGGCATCGGTGGCACGGCGCGTCGCCAACTCGACGATCGCCGGTTCGATGACCTGACGAACTTCGAACAACTGGGAGACGAGGGCCTTTCGATCATCACCGGTGAAGTTCATCTCGGGCAGTTGCTCGGCGACCACCGAGCGGTTGCCGCGTCGCTCCAGGTAGCCGGCGATGACCAGTCCCTGGATCGCCTCTCGCACCGATGTGCGGGCCACGCCGAATTCCTGGCAGAGCACGCGCTCGGCCGGCAGCGGTGTTCCTGGCGCGAGCTGTCCGCTGTGGATGGCGTCGGCCAGGCGCTGACGAATCTCCGCCGAGACGGTTTGCCGGGTGACGGGATCGAACGCAGTCGTCACGCCAGCCCGACTTTCGCGAACCGAGCGATGTCCCCGACGAGGTCGAGCGGTTCGATGACCGCCTCGTGCTCTGCCGTACCCCAGTACTCCGGCGGCACCGCCCAGAGCACTTCGAATTCGAGCCCATCGGGATCCTTGGCGTACAGACTCTTGCTGGTGCCGTGGTTGCTTGCCCCGACCAGTGCGCCGACGGAGACGAGCCGGTCGCGCATTTCCGCGAGTTCATGCAACGTCGGCACCTCCCACGCTAGGTGGTACATGCCGACGGTTCGACGTCCCGCTTCGCTCGGCCCGGCGCCATCGCCGATGGTGAAGAACGCGATGTCATGGTGGTTCTCCGACGACGGAGCGCGCATGAACGCGTATGCGCCATCGGGGTGCTCGGCCACGGTCGTGAAGCCGAGCACGTCGGTGTAGAACTTCTGCGTGACGTGCGCCTGGCGCACATAGAGCACCGCGTGATTCATTCCCGTGATCGGCATGTCGTGTCCTTCTCTCCGGCGGGGCCGGTCGGGCAGCGCCCGACCTTGGACTGATGGTCAGACCATAGTTGCTCCCCTCGGGGCCGATAACCCGGACGAACCGACCGGGGATCGCCGGCCGTCTGCCACGAAGGGCTCACGATACGATGTTCCGGGCGATCGCGGCATGGCACCCGAGGGTGGCATCGACCACCTGCGTCACGCCGAGATCCATGGCGACCGAAGCGAGCGAGTAGGCATCGTCTCTCGAGAGCCCGAGGTGCTCGCACATGAGCCAGAGCATCTGCTCGGCCGCCATCGTCATCGCCCCGTGCAGGTCGGCGGAGAACCCGTGGGTGAACCAATGGCTGTTGGTCTCGAGGATGGGCGAAGTGTTCCCCAGGCCCTTGATGACCGATACCTGGATCACCGCGTTGAGCGATGCCTCGATCGCCGTTCCGCAGATCTCGCCGTCACCCTGGGCGAAGTGCGGGTCGCCCACGTAGAGGTTCGCCCCCGGTGCGAACACGGGGTAGCACATCGTTGTGCCGGGACCGACGCGCCAGTTGTCGACGTTGCCGCCGAACACACTGGGCGGAATGCTCGAAAGCCGGCCCGACCCAGCGGGGGCCACGCCCATAACACCGAAGTGTGGGCGCACCGGGACCTTCACGGAGCGGCTGAAGGGCTGGCGGGATGCGGGGTCCGGCTCGCTGATCACGCCGGGCAGGTCGTAGAGCGGACGGGCCGTGAAGTCGAAGCCGAACATCGGACTTGCCGTTGCGCCAAACCCGGATCCGCCCACGTCATCGAGACCGTGTCGATGGTCGGTACCGTGGCCCGAGCGCACGACTGAATCGTCGTTGAGAGCGTAGATAGTGATGCGCTCCTTGCCGAACGACGAGTACAGCAGTCCCCAGTTCGCCGCGCAGTTCGATCCGTACGGCATGCGCGGGACCATATCGAGGATGCGCACGGCGAGGGTATCTCCGGGCTCAGCTCCGCGGACATAGATCGGCCCGGTCAGAACATGCACGCCCGGCCCACGGCTTGCCTCGCCGATGCCCGACCACAGGGCGCGGATGCCGTCGTCCATGAGCAGGTCGGGCGCGTCGCCTGCGTGGTGGGTGACAGCCTCGATCTCGATGATGTCGCCGTCGTTCACCTCGAGAACCGGTGGCTGGTCGCGATCGATGTACCCCCAGTAACACGTGTGCGGAGTGGCGGGCAGGACGTGACGTTTCGGGGCGACGAACGAGTCGAAGCGCGAGGCCAGATCGAGTGGCATGTCCGGACCTTACGAACTCCCGGTTTCCGCCATGTTTCGCCCCGATGGCAACTCGCCGTTCTATGGACTGATGGTCAGACCAAGTCGGCGAGCGAGTCCGCGCTTGAGCTCACAAGGGCGGTTCGGTTCCGCAAGGGGAAGGTCCCGGTGATCGCTCCCGCGGTCACCTGCGCGGACGGTGCCATAGGCGCGTCATCGCGCACGAGAACAGTCGACCGATGCACGCGATGGTGGCCGTGGCCACCAGGTCCGCGAAGCGCTCCCCCACCGAACACCGTTTCGTGATCGAGCACACCGAGTCCATCGACGACAAGGCGCTGATGGATGGCCAGCGTTCCTGGCTGCTCCTCGAATCGTCCGAGGCACACCGTTTCGCAGAAACGCAGCGATGACGTTGCCGCAAGACACAACAGGGTCGATGAGCGATGCCTGCTCCCGACCACGCTGACGGTCGGCTCCAACTCCCAGTCGACCACCGCGTCGGCGCCAACCTGAAGGGTGGTCCGCAGCGACGAACTCGCCGCCGTCGTGCCCGGCTGCACCATTGACGCCCCGACCGAGCGCACCCGCACCGACGCACCGTCTTCCACCACGACTGAGAGGAGCAGCTCATCGCCGCCCAACGGACCGGCAGCCGCGTTCACGAAGAGCAGCGTCAGAGAACCGTCGCAGGAGTCACCTACACGCACAACGAGCGGGACCTCACAGTGCGTCCGCTGCAGGACCGTGCGACCGGCGCCGTTCACCCCGACGAGCAACTCCGTCCGCGCCTGCATACCCCTACGCCCGGTGCCACTGGGCGAGCTGGCGCCGCACCCACACGGCCACCTCGCTCGCGCCTTCGGCACTCACCAGTGAGGTGAAGAGCATCGGCAGTGCACCACGCCGAGCCTTGGCGTCGCGGTCCATCACCGAGAGGTCGGCGCGCACCAGGGGCGCGAGGTCGGTCTTGTTGATGACCAGCAGATCGGCCGCGGTCACGCCCGGCCCGCCCTTGCGCGGCACCTTGTCGCCGCCGGCCACATCGATCACGAAGATCTGCACGTCGACGAGAGCCTTGCTGAAGGTCGCGGTGAGGTTATCGCCACCGCTCTCGAGGATCGTCAGGGCAACCGGTGCATGAGCTGCTTCGAGCTGCTCGATGGCGTCGAGGTTGGCGGAGATGTCGTCGCGGATCGCGGTGTGCGGACACGCGCCGGTTTCGACCGCCACGATCCGGTCGTCGGGGAGCACGGCCATACGACGCAGGGCTTCGGCGTCCTCCGTGGTGAAGATGTCGTTCGTGACCACGACCGTGCTCACGGTGTCGGCGAGAAGACGGCAGAGCGCGGCGACCAGCGCAGTCTTGCCACTGCCGACCGGCCCGCCGATGCCAAGGCGCAACGGGCGAGAGCCCGGTGGGTCGAGCGAGACCCGTTCTTCGTGATCGTGATCGTGATGGTGCACATCGTCATGATGGTGATCATGGGCGGGAGCGGAGTCGTGGTCAGGAGGCAAAGAGTCTCGTTTCCCAGGTGCCGTGGTGTTCGGCGAGGATGTCGGAAAGTACGGAGGTGAACGACGGCAGTGCGTCAGGCTCGTCATCGGCGTGTGCGGCGGCCTCGTCGGCTAGCGCGTCGAGTTGCGCAGCCCGATCGGCGGCGAGCGCTTGCACGGAGAACGGGTCGAGCCCCATCAGCCGGACCGCCGCGGTGGTCACCGCACCGACGAGGTGATGGAGCGAACACAGCGCCGCGTCGTGCGGACGAAGTCCCGCGGCCGACGCAACCGCGCCCAGCGCGACGGGTTGCATCGGCCCGTCGATGTGAAGCGCGCGTAGCGATTCGACAGGTAACGACGGCCATGCGCGTGACGCGCCTCGAAGAAGCTGGCGACCAAGGGAACGGCTGACGCCACGGAGGCGGGGCGACGGCGTGCGGATCATCAGCTCATGGTCGAGTTCGGCCCACCGTGACGGTTGCCGGCAGGCTGCGGCGGCAAACGCTGCCTCGGTTCGAGCCGTGGTCGCCAGGCGCCCGTCGAGGAACACCGCGAGATCAGCGATCGAGCGAACGCCGCCCGCGCCGTGGCTCGGCTCCACGCCGGCGCTGTGGGCGTGAGCACCCGTCGGGAAGCGGCTGTCGGCCAGAAGAAGCAGCGTGGCGAGGCTCATGAATGCGGTCGAATCGGAGTCGGCGCAGGGAGATGGAAATCAACCAGCCGCCGGTGTTGCGAGCACGGGAGCGCAGCGGACGCGCGCAGCGCAATCAGCAGGGCCATCAGAAGAGGAAATAGCGCTGGGCCATCGGCAGCACACTGACCGGTTGCGCCTCGATCAACTCGCCGTCGACCCGAACCGCGAATGTATCGGGGTCGACGGTGATACGCGGCATGGCGTCGTTCTCGGGAAGGTCGGCCTTCCCCCTGGTGCGCGTGTCGGCCGAAGCGACAAGCCGGCGCCGCAGCGCAAGCCGATCGGCCAGGCCACCGTCGAGTGCGTCCTGGGCGACGAACGTGAGGCTCGTGGCCGCCGCGGTGCGCGGCGACGCACCGAACATCGGGCGGGCGAACACCGGCTGCGGCGTGGGAATCGATGCGTTGGCATCGCCCATGGCCGCCCACGCGATCACCCCACCCTTGACCACCGCATGGGGCCGAACACCGAAGAACTTCGGCTCCCACAGAACGAGGTCGGCGAGCTTGCCCACTTCGATCGAACCGATCTCGTGATCGAGACCGTGCGCGACCGCGGGACAGATGGTGTACTTCGCCACATACCGACGGGCGCGATGGTTGTCCGCTTCTCCGTCTCCGGCCAGAGCGCCGCGGCGAAGCTTCATCACGTGAGCGGTCTGCCACGTGCGCAGGATCACTTCACCAACACGGCCCATGGCCTGCGAATCGCTGCCGATGATGGAGATCGCACCCATGTCGTGAAGGACGTCTTCTGCGGCGATCGTCGAGGGTCTGATTCGGCTCTCGGCGAACGCCAGGTCCTCGGGCACCGAAGAGTTCAGGTGGTGGCAGACCATAAGCATGTCGAGGTGCTCGGCCAGGGTGTTGATGGTGTGGGGCCGGGTGGGGTTGGTCGACGACGGGAGCACGTTCGGGAACCCCGCAATGGTGATGATGTCGGGAGCGTGACCACCGCCCGCACCTTCGGTGTGGTAGCTGTGGATCGAGCGACCGGCGATGGCCGCAATCGTCGACTCGACGTAGCCCGCTTCGTTCAGGGTGTCGGTGTGGATGGCGACCTGCACGCCGGTGCGGTCGGCAACGGTCAGACAGGCATCGATGGCCGCCGGTGTTGTTCCCCAGTCCTCGTGCAGCTTGAACCCGCCCGCACCGGCCAGCACCTGTTCGTGCAGCGCATCGAGCGACACGGTGTTGCCCTTGCCGAGCAGCACGACGTTGACCGGCATCTCGTCCATCGCCTCGTGGATCCGAGCGAGGTTCCATGCGCCGGGAGTCACGGTGGTGGCCTTCGTGCCTTCCGCCGGGCCGGTGCCGCCACCGATGATCGTCGTGATTCCCGACGCCAAGGCCGTGTCGACGATCTGTGGACATATCAAATGAACGTGGCAGTCGATGGCCCCGGCCGTGATGATCCGGCCGTTGCCCGACATGATCTCCGTCGACGGCCCGATCACCAGCGACGGATCGATACCGGACATGGTGTCGGGATTGCCCGCCTTGCCGATGCCGACAATTCGTCCGTCGCGGATCCCGATGTCGGCCTTGACGATGCCCCAGTGATCGAGGATCAATGCTCCGGTGATCACGAGATCGGGTGTGCCCTGGGCGCGCGTCCGCCCCGACTGGCCCATCGACTCGCGGATGACCTTGCCGCCACCGAAGACCGCTTCGTCGCCGCCGACGCAGTAGTCGCGCTCCACTTCGATGAGCAGATTCGTATCCGCCAGCCGGACCCGATCACCGGTGGTGGGGCCGTAGAGCGCGCGGTAGCGGGCACGCGAGATCTCAGACATTGAGCGCTCCTCCGACCTCGCCACGGAAGCCGGCGACGATTCGGTCACCGGTGAACGGCACCAACGACACCACGCGTTCCACGCCGGGTTCGAAGCGCACCGAAGTGCCGGCCGGGATGTCGAGGCGGCAGCCTCGGGCGGCGGATCGATCGAAGCGCAGGGCCGAGTTCGATTCGGCGAAGTGATAGTGCGAGCCGACCTGTATCGGACGATCCCCGCCGTTCACCACCTGGAGTTGCGTGACCGCGAGCCCGGCGTTGATCACGATCACGCCGTCCGGTCCGGAAACCTCGCCCGGAATCACTGATCCGTGTGCTGCGCCGCTCCGCTGAGCTCCACTGCTCTCAACACCTGTCTGGCGCTCGATACCCATGTCGTTTGTCCCGCTCATTGGATCGGCTGGTGCAAGGTGACCAGCTTCGTACCGTCGGGAAAGGTCGCTTCGACCTGCACTTCGTCGACCATCTCGGCGATGCCCTCCATCACGTCATCGCGGGTGAGCACGTGGCGTCCGTTCTCCATGAGGTCGACCACGGTTCGCCCATCGCGAGCCGCCTCATAGACCCAGCAGGCGAGCACGGCGACGGCCTCGGGGTAGTTCAGCTTCAGGCCGCGTTGACGTCGCCGCTCGGCCACGTCGGCCGCGACATGGATCAGCAGCCGATCCTTCTCATGAGGCGCCAGATGCATGGCCGCCACCCTACGCACATCGGATTTCTGCAGTGTTTCCAGCTCGTTCGCCGAATGCTCGGCGTCGGGAGCGGGGCCGGCGATACGATCCGGGGAGGACCAACGGACGGAGACCCGATGCCCGAACTCGCTGCAGTTGCCCCAACCTTCGTCGATATGGCACACCGAATCGTCTGGGCGGTGGCGGCGACGACAAACACCAAGGATCAACCGTCGACCCGCGTGCTCCACCCCATATGGGAATGGAACGGCACCGACCTCACGGGATGGATCGCCACTTCACCGGAGTCACTCAAAGCCCGGCACCTCGACATCGTGCCCGCACTCTCGCTGACCTACTGGGACGCCAGCCAGGACACCTGCACGGCCGATTGCGACGCGACGTGGGATGCCACGCCCGAGCTGCGACGCGAGGGCTGGGATCGTTTCGCCAACGGACCGGCTCCGGTCGGGTACGCACCGTCGCTGATTCCCGGTTGGACCGACCCCGACGTTGCGTCGTTCGGCGTACTGCGGCTTCGTCCGTATCGCCTGCGCCTGATGCCCGGCTCGCTGATGATGGCTGGAGTCGGCGAACTGCTGACCTGGAGCCGCTAGTTCAGGCGCACCAGAGCAGCCAGCGCCTTCGGCGCAACGAGGCAGTACGCCTCGGTGACGATCTCCGCGACCTCGTTCCAGTCGGTCGTCGGCATATCGAGACGAACGCCGATCCATCCGCGGTGACCCACGTAGGGCGGACGGAAGTAGCGCTCCGGTGCTTCGTCGATCCACTCGGTCTGCGCCCCGATCGGAGCGGCCGCCCAAAACCCCAGCACGCCGTCACCGTGGTGGTCGTCGACAGACATCACGAAGGACTTCTTCTCGCGGACAAAGAAGGTCGGTTCACCGTGGCTCAACCGCTCACTCGTCTCGTGGAGCGCCAGGCACAACTGTCGGAGCCGGTCGATCGGCGATGCCGTCGGCTTCTTCGCTCGAGACGTGGCCATCCAAGCATCCTGGCAAACGCTGCCTTGCTCTTGCGTGAGTGGTTGGCGCCCCAACCATCGGTTGACGACCGCGTTTCGACGCGAACCTCGCGCCAACGAACGCAGGGCGAACCCTGCTCTGCTCGGTGGATCAGACGTTAACGTTGACGGTGTGCCAGCCCGTGGCGCCGTCGGGGGCGACGTCGGCACGCTCTTCCGTCTGCGTCTGCCCCTTGGCGTTGGTCGCCCGCACACGAATGGTGTGGCTGCCCCGCTCGGCGTTCCACGCGACCTTCCACTGCCGCCACGTGTCGATGCCTCCATCAGCGGCGAGGGTCGCCTCACGCCACGGCTCATCGTCGATCTGCACTTCGACCTTGGCGATCCCAGTGTGCTGGTCCCACGCCACGCCGGCGATGGCGTTCTTGCCCGGCACCGGTTGGTTGTTGAGCCCGACGACGTCGATACGTGACCCCGTCTTGATCGGACCGAGGGCGGACCAACCGCGCGGAATCCAGTAGCCCTGCTTTTCCTCGAACGTGGTCACCTCGATCGAGGAAAGCCACTTCACCGCCGAGACGTAGCCGTAGATGCCTGGGATGACCAGGCGGGCGGGGAAGCCATGTTTGAACGGGAGCGGCTCACCGTTCATGGCGATGGCGATCAGCGCTTCGCGGCCGTCCATCGCGATCTTGGTGGGGAAGCCCGCAGTGAATCCGTCGGTCGAGGTGACGAAGAGCTGATCGGCCGCGATCGTGTCGATCTCCGCTTCACGAAGAACGTCAGCGAGACGGACACCGGTCCATCGGGCGTTGCCGATGAGCTCGCCCCCAATCTCGTTGGACACGCACATCAGCGTGCAGTCGTGTTCGACTAGAGGACGGTTGAGCAGGTCCTTGTAGGTGAGGGTGAGCGGGTTCTTCACCCGACCCTTGATCGTCATCTTCCACTTCTCGGCGTTGATGCGGGGCACGACGAGTGCGGTGTCGATCCGGTAGAAGTTCGACGTCGGGGTCTGCCACGGCGTCATGCCGACAACATCGACGGTGGTCTTCGGATTCACCGTGCCCAGCGTCTCCCTCGCCTTCGGCGTGGTCAAGGTGGCGCGCACGGCCACGGCCTCGGGGTCGCCCTGCAGACGGCGCCCGATCGTTGTCGCCAACACCGCGACGCCGGCGGTGGCCGCGCCCATCGTGGCGAACTGTCGACGGTCGACCATCCATACTGCGCGCCCGGTCGGGAGCGTGTCGATGGGGCCGGCCGTTTTCGGCGCGCTCCGAGTGTGTTGGCCGATGAGCAACCACAGCGCACCGATCGTCGTTGCACCGGCCGCCACGATCGGCCAGATGTCGAGGCTCTCGGGCAGGCGGCCGGAGAGCGCGAAGGCAATACCAATCCCGCTGACCACGGCGACAGCAATCGTCGCCCTGACGAAGTGGCGGGCGGCGAGCCGTCCGACCAGAAGCGCGCCGATGGCGAGGATCACGATGATCGAGCCGAGCAGAACCGCCTTGTCGTTCGTGCCGAACTGCTCGATGGCAAAGGTCTTCAACCACCGGGGCGCGCCGTCGATGACCCGATCGCCGACCCGGCGGACGGGTGCGCCGGCGCCGATGACGCCAGCGACGAACTCGCCGACGCCCAACCCGCATGCCGCAGCAAGGAGCCCGCCGAGGGCAGCACGTAGAGACGGGAAACGAGCGGAAGTCACGAGAAGATCCTGACCGGGTTGGGCATCTAATCCGTCGACACGTTCTCAGGTTCCCTTCAACCGGACCGTTACAGGGGCGGCGTACGCCCAGCGGCGCGCAGATCGGCGATTCTGACGCGCACATCGGCCCATTTCGTCGGAACCTGCCCGCCGGAATCCGGCGGAGGTGCGCGCGATCGGCATCGATCTGCGCGTGGCGCCAGCCATCAGCGGGTCACTCGGTGCGTGGTCTGCGGGTTGGCCACGTCTGCGAGACTTGGAGGCGACGGTGAGTCGGCTGGGTAGTCGCGGTTCGGATGTCCGGTTCGCCGGGTGTCCGGGCTGAGGAAGGTCGGGGCTCCACAGGGCAGGGTGCTGGCTAACGGCCAGTCGAGGTGACTCGCAGGAAAGTGCAACAGAAAGCAGACCGCCGATGGCCTGCCGCTCCGGCGGCAGGATCAGGCAAGGGTGAAACGGTGCGGTAAGAGCGCACCAGCGTCCAGGTGACTGGGCGGCTCGGTAAACCCCACCCGGAGCAAGGTCGAAACGGACGAGACGGGCGGCCCGCCCACCGACACCCCGGTGTCGGCTCTTCCAGGTGGACCGCGCAGATGGATGGCTACCCAAGGCCGCACTTAGGTGTGGCCCGGACAGAACCCCGCCTACAGGCCGACTCACCGTCACCCGACTCGCCCTTACCGAGTATTGTGGCTCTGACCAGCAGATATGAGTAGCCGCTGACGACCGCTCATGACCGCTGGCGACCGTTTCAGTCCTCAGAACTGAGGACTTTTTGAGGACCTGAGGACTGATTGAGGACTGATCGACCAGTCCGACACCTTCTTTTTCGTGCTCGAAAATCGGTCCGCGAGCACAACGGAGGATCACATGGCGAGCATCGAGAAACGACCCGACGGCACCTATCGCGCGCGATGGCGCGAGTTCCCCGGAGGACCGCAAAAGACGAAACACTTCGACCGCAAGGGCGATGCCGAACGCTTCACCGACGCACTGCGAGGAGACCTTGCGCGCGGCGTCTACATCGACCCGCAAGCGGGGCGCATACGGTTCCAGGACTACGCCGAGCAGTGGCGCGCCGGACAGCTCCACCGGCGCTCAACCGCGACGCAAACGGAGACCTACCTCCGGCTGCACGCGTATCCGATCTTCGGGCACCTTCTGCTCGGCGCGGTGCGACGCAGCGACATCCAGTCCTGGGTCAAGGGACGAAGCGAAGTGCTGGCCCCTGGGTCGGTGGAACTCGTCTACCGATGGGTGGCGACAATCTTCAAGTCCGCCGTTGCCGACAGACTCATCCCGGCTTCTCCATGTCTCCGAATCACCCTGCCGAAGAAGACCCGGGCCGAGATCATTCCGCTCTCCGTCGAGCAGGTGACACTGCTCGCTGACTCGATGCCTCGTTGCTACCGGGCGCTCGTGCTTTTCTCAGCCGGGACCGGCATGCGGCAAGGCGAGTGCTTTGGCCTTACCGTCGACCGCATCGACTTCCTTCGTCGAACCGTGCGCGTCGACCGTCAGTTGGTCGGAGCAGTCGGGGGCGTTCCCGAATTCGGGCCTCCGAAAAGCGAGGCCAGCCAGCGGACAGTCCCTCTGCCCGCAACCGTCGTCGCCCTGCTCGCCGCACATCTCGCGGAGCACGGCGAGGGCCCGCAACGACTCGTCTTCACCAACACCGAGCAGCGACCGCTTCGGCGAAACACGTTCAACACGGCGTGGCATCGCGCCGCCGACGCCAACGGGCTTCCGGGAACTGCGACCTTCCATGACCTGCGCCACTTCTACGCATCGCTGCTCATCGCGCGAGGTTGCTCGGTGAAAGCAGTGCAACACCGCCTCGGCCACAACTCGGCGATGGAAACGCTCGACACCTATGCTCACCTCTGGCCCGACAGCGACAACGAGACCCGCGAAGCAGTCGACGGCGCATTCGCGAGCATTCGAATTGCGTAGCGATCTCGAACGGTGACCCCGAGTATCGGTGACCCACCATTTATCCGGTGACCATTTCGCAAAGCCGCCACTTTCGTCCTTCCTTCACGACTCGAACGGTGACCACGGCCTCGGGTGCCGCCGAATTCGTAACGACCCTTGGATCCACTGAGATCCGAACAACACCGTTGAACGTGCGGTCTTCGAGGGGCTGCCAGTAGGTTGCCGCCAGAAACGGATAGATGGTTCTACCCTCGTCCTTCTCGAAATCCTCGAACGAAACTTTGGCTCGGATCTCCGAGCACAACCGGTCGTATGCCTTCGCGAAGTTTTCGTTCCGGAGTTCGGATGAGAAGAAGAAGATCGCGTTCGAGGGTTCCTCTGGAGAGCTGCTGCACGCAGCAAACGATACGAATACGAACGTCAGGAAGAGCGCTTTCAGTCCGCGAGGCATGCCAGACTGATCCCAGTTCTTAGGCAACACGACCGCACCGTCGTTCCTTCGTCACCGTGCAGGTCCCGCCCGCCGAAGGCTGGGGTCCGGCGATGTCTCGGACCCGGCGAACAAGTTGGTCCGAGCGCCACTAGCCAACACGCGCCGGCCAGAACAGAAACACATCGTGACGCCCACCGACGAACCGAGCGGCGACGCCTTTGAGGCCGGCGAAGCCGAGCGGACGCTCGCGACGAGACCAATGAACGGTTCTGGGGCTTGTCGTCGCCATCGGTGATGCGGACTCATCGGGTCGAGTCTCCCAGCCCCCACGTGCCTTTCCGCAGCACTTTCGTGGCAGCGAAAGGAAGAATTCGCTTGGGCGGGCCGACTCGCCGTGACCGGTCGGGGACAACCCGCACCGGAGGGGCGGGGCGTCAGCTCAACGACCAACCGGAGGCGGGTCCTGCCTCAGCCAACCGGGACCGGTCGGAGCGACAGGACCGGGGATCAACGTTTGGGTAGCCGCGACCCGCCAGCGTGTCTCGCCTTCCTGCGGAGTCTGATGAGCATTTCGTTGGCGGCGGCAACCATTGCGGGGCTTCCATCGGAAGCTCCCAATGTGTCTTGCGATCCGTGCCTTGCGATCCGTGCGGAGTGGCGGCAACCTATTTCGGTCGTCGGCATCAACCATTCGCCGATGGTTGGTGGGCACTCGCAGTGCAAGTGTGTGGACTGACTCCTTGGCCTCGGCAG
>JANOJN010000308.1:0-70059 GCA_031418775.1 Acidimicrobiia bacterium | reverse complement strand
AGAAGACCGATCAGCCAATTGTGCTCGGCCTCGGTCGGCTTGGCCGGGGCGAACCCGACCCCGCAGTTGCCCATGACGATCGAGGTGACACCGTGGTTCGACGACGGAGCGAGATCGGCATCCCACGTGGCCTGGCCGTCGAAATGCGTGTGGATGTCGACGAAGCCCGGGGTGACGATCATGCCGTCGCCATCGATCTCCCGTTTCCCGCGGCCGTCGATCGCCTCGGCGATCTCGGTGATGCGTCCACCGGTGATGGCGACGTCGGCGTATCGCGGTGCCGCTCCCGTGCCGTCGACGACGGACCCGTTGCGAATGATGAGATCAGCCATGGTCGGTTCCCCTGGTGTTTGTGTGCCCAAAGAAACCTACTGGCCCCGGTCCCACAACGCCCGTCTGCGGGGATGCCAGCGGCATCACCGAATCCGGGGCACACCGGACCACCTCGCCGACACTCGGCTGTGGCATGAGCCGCACCGTCCGCTCAGCTCTCGGGCGGCGAGTAGGCGTCAGTTCCGTCGAGTGACGTTGACCTCGGTGGGGTTGGCCAACACGTCGAACACCGCCGAGTACTTCGTACCGGCGGCAAGCAGCGCGTCCTTCTGTTCGTCATCGCAGTCGGCGTCGATATCGAACTCGATGTCGATGTTGCGGAACCCCTTTCGGACTTCGGGATCCACTCCGAGCAGTCCGCGCACGTCGATGTCGCCGCTCACCGTGGACGACACCCGGTTCAGCTGGATCTTGCGGGCAGCCGCGCCGGTGGCGATGCCCGCGGTAATGCACGCGGCAAGGGCGTGGAGCACGAACTCGTGTGGTGTCGGACCGTGGCCGTGGCCCAGGGTCGGGTGGTCGGCCGTGAGTTTGAACTCCTGCACGTGCTGGTGGTCGCCGCCCATCCCGTGCCAGTCGTAGATGGTCGATCGGCTGGCCGTGCCCTCGACCCACTCGTTCTTCGCCGAGAACCGAAATTGGGCGAGTTCCCCGTTCTCGCGTGTCTTGGCGATCGATGCGAACAGCTTGTCGCAGGGAACCCCGTTGATTTCCTCAGCCATGGTGACCAGCCTCCTGTTGTCGGCCCGCACGATATACCCGATGCCGACAACCCTGTCGGGGATCGACACGGACCGGCCCGAGCCGTTACGATCTTCGCCACCTTCGAAAGGGTGTGGCGATGTCGTGGGAGATTGTTGATGAAGGTTGGGGCCGTCGCGCCGTCGAGTTCGCGACGCTGAGTGAACCGTCGGCCTGCCGCGAGTACGTTGCCGTGCAGCATCGACTCGATGTGAGAGCCGGCGATCGTCTCCTCGATGTCGCCTGCGGTTCGGGGCTGGCTATCGAACTTGCCGCGGTGAGGGGCGCCGTCTGCGCCGGCATCGACGCTTCCACCCGCCTCGTCGCGGTCGCCAAGGACCGCAACCCGAGCAGCGACATACGGGTGGGCGACATGGAGGCCCTGCCTTGGGACGACCAGAGCTTCGACATCGTGACCAGCTTCCGCGGAATTTGGGGAACAACCCCCACGGCGGTGGAAGAGGCGCACCGGGTGCTCGCTCCTGGCGGCCGTCTCGCGATCACCGTGTGGGGAAACGTCGGCAAGTCTCCCGGCGCGTGGATGATGGCACCCTTCCGCTGGGCGACCGAGGAGAAGGTCCAGCACCAGGCCGACATGGTCTCGTTGGGACGACCGGGCGTCGGCGAGGCGTTCCTCGATCGCTGCGGCTTCGACGTCGCCGAGCGGTTCGAGATTCCCTTCGTGTTCGAGTTCTCCGACCCGGAGACCTACGCCCGCGGCATCGCAACCACCGGACCGGCCTACGAAGCAATCCAGAGCATCGGCGAAGAGGAGTTCCTCACGCGGGCGACCGAGCTCGCCGCCGCGCACGAACGCGAAGGCCTCGCATTGCGCGGCCTGATCCAGCTGTTCGGCTACATCGGCACGAAGCGCTGATCAGCCCGCAGCAGCGAGATACCCGACGAGGTGGTCGGCCAGATCCCTGGTGTCGTCGACGGAGCCGTGCAGGAAGCTCGACCTCCGTCGACGAAGGAACGAACTTCCCAGCACGTACACCCCGGGAGCGTCCACCACGCCGCCGTCATGGCGGAGATGACCGGCCGTATCGAACACCGGGAGGTCCACCCAGGAGAGGTCCGCCTGAAATCCTGTGGCCCAGACGATGGTGGTGATCTCCCCGCTGCTGAGATCCAGCGTCAGTGGCGCACCGCGAGCGACCCGGGTCGGTTCGTAGCGCTCAACGGACCCGGCCTCACCCTCCAGGCCCTGTTCGGCGATCCATCGGTCGATGTCGTCGAGCAGGCGGCCGAGCTTCTGGTCGGCCAACGCACAGTGGTTCCGCAGGCCGCCGGAGAACAACGCGACCCCGTCGCGGATGGTGCCGAGTCGACCCCGGATCTGCACTCCCGCTTCGGTCAGGGAATTGAGGTCGAGGGTTCGGCGCTCAGGTGTGCCGACGAGCTGCGGCGACGCCACCTTCCGGGCTTTCACGATGTCCTCGACCTCGTCGTAGCGCTCGTCGAGTCGCCCGATGTCCTCCATCCAGCGCTGGATGTCGGAACCCCGGTAGGTCCTCGGCATCCGGACATGCTCACCCACCGACAGCGTGACCGGTCGGCCTGACGCGTGGATCTCCTCGGCCAGCTGGAGACCGGTCGCGGCAGCCCCGATCACGAGGACCCCACCATCCGCGAGCTGACCCGGATTCCGGTAGTCGAGTGGGCTGACCTGGTCGACACCTCGGGGCGCCGCCGCGGCGAAGCCGGGAATGCTGGGAAGGTTGCATGCTCCACCGGCCAACACCACGCATCGGCAACGCCACGTACCGCGACCTGTGACGACTTCATACCCGTCGTCGGTCGGCCGAACGGTCGTCACCGTGGTGCCGGACTCGACAGGCGCCCCGAACGTGTCGGCATAGGTCTGGATGAAGCCCACGACCTCGGCGCCGGTCATGAAGCCGTGCGGATCGTCGCCGTCGTACACCCGACCCGGCAGCCGAGCCTGCCAGTTCGGCGTGAGCATCGTGAACGAATCCCAACGCTGGGTCCGCCACGAGCTCGCGATCTCACTGCGTTCGAGGACGACGTGATCGACACCCCGATCCGACAGACACCTGCTCATCGCCAACCCGCTGTGGCCACCGCCCACCACCACGACCGTGACCCGACGTTCCCCCGACATCGGACCAGCCTCGCAGATCCCCGACCCGGTCCGCCGAGGCCGGCCGGAACCGGTGATCGGCAGACGGCAAGGCGCGGGCGGCCGCGGAGGAGATCGCTACCGCTTCTTGGTTGTCTTCTTGACGGTCTTCTTCTTGGTCGTCTTCTTCACGACAGCAGATGCCTTCTTGGTCGTGGGCGAAGCGGCGGCTGCGGCCGACGGGGCCTTGAGGCCGAGGACCGACGGAAGGGCGACCTTGCCGGCGTTGTAGTCGTTGATCCGATTGACGAATGCCGACCAGGCACTCGCCGAAGGGAGGTTGTCGTAGGGGTTCGGCATCAGTTCGGGGGTGAGGAAGAGCACAGTGGCGTTGCGCGAGATGGCGTCATCCGCGGCGGCAGCCATGCGATCAGCCGGCACGGAGTGAACCATCTGCCACATCTGGGGGCGGATGTCGGAGCCGAACATCCAGTTGTACTCCGAGTAGTTGCCCGGCAGGTTCACGTTGTCGAGCCACTCCTTCACATTCGCGTCGGCCCGCTCGAGGTTCAGATATCCATCGGCCAGGCCCTTGTAGCAGGCCAGCATCGGGGCTCCGGGGTTCAACACGACGAGCTTGCCGGGGTTGCGGGCCTTGATGCCCTTGAGCGATCCGCTGCCGGTTGCGAGAGCCTTGTACTTGTCGCACTCGTTGTAGAGGATCTCGTCGAGGAACACACCGTCGACGCCCGGATAGGCGGCGAGGGCCGAATCGACCCGGTCGGCGACCACTGCGGCCGAGACCTTGTCGTAGCCGGCGGTCACGTAGACCAGGGTCTTCTTGCCCTTCGCTTTGGCCGCCGCGAGACGGTCGGCGAGCTCCTTCTCGGTCTTGTAGTTCCCGTCAGCCGGGGTGTCGGGGTGTCCGACGACCCAGCCGACCGCCGCTGTATCGAGCACACGATCCCACTCGGCGCCATCTTTGAAATACGCCGGAACAGCGATGGTGATCTTCGGGTTGGACTGTGCCTGGGCCGACGGCAGGTGCGTGAAACCGGCGGCAGCAACGATGGCCGTGAGCGCGAACGCGCTACGACGCAGGGAACGACGATTGAGCATCGGTCAGCGACTCCTTGAGAACGAATGAGCGATCTTAGACGGGAGAGGGCCCCGATCGGTCGCGACACCGTTCAGTTACCACGATCTCCGGGGGACGTCACTTGCCGACTCGGCCTCGGACGACGGGTCAGTCGCCCTGGACGCCGCGTCAATCCGACACGAGCGAACGGGAGTACGTCACGCTCGCGATGGCGACCGGGCGGGCGGGGTCGGGTTCCTGACCGGGCGGGACGGAGAAGACCTCGACGCTCATGACGACGAGCGATCGCCCCAGCTTCTTCAAGTGCGCGTCGGCCACGAGCTCGCCCGGCACAGGCCGTCGGACGAAGTCGATGGAAAGGTGCGTCGTCACGGCAAGCGCGGCGTGGCCGAGGAGGCCGAGCACGAGGGCGTAGCTCACGGAGTCGGCGAGCTGCATCATGGTCGGGCCGGAGACCGTTCCACCAGGGCGAAGCACTTCGTCGGTGGCGACCATGCGCATGCGGGCCCGGGTCGAATCGAGGTGAATGAGACCCGTCGGTCCGTAGCGCTCCGCCGCCTGCGGCCAGACCGACGCCAGGTAGGCCGACACCCCGGCGGCGTCGAGCTGGAGCTCAGGCATGGTCATCCTCGATTCGAAGTGGCACGGAGAGTGCGCATAGCAATGGTTCGGCCAGATCAGGACGGCACACGACAAGGTCGGGGAGCAACGTGTCACGCTGGTTGTAGATCAACGGTGAACCATCGAGCCGTGAGGCGTGCAAACCGTGCGCGAGGGCAACCGCGACCGGCGCGGCGGAGTCCCACTCGTACTGCCCACCCGAATGGATGTAGGCATCGGCATCGCCTCGCACAATCGCGAGGATCTTCGCCCCGGCCGAACCCATGTGGGCGACCACGCCTTCGATGGAAGCGACGACCTCGGTCACGTCGGGGGCGCGAGAGTCACTCACCAGCACGATGGGCTGAAGCCGAACCAGACCTTCCGGATCGAAGGCCTCACCTTCGAGGGCCACGTCGGTCGTGAACACCGAGCCGAGCTCGGGCATGGCGACCGCGGCGCTGGTGATTCGACCACCGCTCTCGCCGCGCTCCCACAGCGCGATGTGCACCGCCCAGTCGGTGCGCCCCTCGGTCCGGTACTGACGCGTGCCGTCGAGCGGGTCGACGATCCAGACGCGGTCAGCCTCCAGCCGGGCAAGGTCGTCGGTGGATTCCTCAGAGAGCACGGAGTCGCCGGGTCTCGCCGCGGCGAGTTCGGACAAGATGAGCTCGTTCGCCTCCCGGTCGGCCCTATCGCCGAGAGCGGCGGGGTCGTCGAAGGCCCCCTCGGTCCGACGAATCGTCCGCAGCAAGCGACCGGCCAGCCACGCCACTCTCGCCGCCAACTCGGTATCGGTCTCGGAGGCACCATCGGCTTCGGACACGCCGTCGTTTTCCGGAATGTTCGACGGCGTCACGGACTATGACCGTACCGGAGGCAACTCCGCACCCCGAACGCATATCCGGGGTCATCCATCTCACGCGCAGCTCAGACCATTTCACGCGCACCTCACCCGAGGATCGCCGAACTCTGGCCGTTTTCGGGTCAGGTGCGCGTCGAAACCGGCGATCTGCGCGTGAGCCGGCCGCACACGCCAGAGACCTTCGCCCAGGGTCGCTCGGGACCCTGCCAGGATCAGCGGTGTCATGAGTCCTTCGCCTCGCCTGCTCGATCGCCTGCCGCCGATTGGCTCGGACCCAAGTGACGTGATCGATGGGTACTCGGCGTGGGCGGCGGAGACGGGCCGGCCGCTGTACCCGCATCAGGAGGACGCCGCAATCGCACTCGCTGCGGGCTCCCACGTCGTTCTTGCCACGCCGACGGGGTCCGGGAAGTCGATGGCGGCCATCGCCGGCATCGTGCTGGCCCGCAATGCCAGCCGCCGGTCGGTGTGGACGGCGCCGATCAAGGCCCTGGTGGCGGAGAAGTTCTTCGAGTTGGTCGACCTCCTGGGCGCCACCGAGGTCGGGCTCGCCATCGGCGATGCATCCATCAATCGCGACGCCCCGGTGCTGGTGTGTACGGCTGAGGTGTTCGCCAACCTCGCGCTGGGCGACGCCTTCTTGCACGACGCCGCTCCCGGGTTCGCGTGCCTCGACGAGTTCCACTACTACGGCGACACCGATCGGGGCTGGGCGTGGCAGGTGCCGCTGCTGCTTCCCAACGACACGCAGTACCTCCTCGCATCGGCGACCCTCGGCGACGTCTCGCCGATCATCGCCGATCTCGAGGCGCGAACCTCGACCCCGGTCGAGAACATCACCAGTGTCAACCGCCCGATCCCGCTCTACCCGGAGTGGCGCAGCACGCCGCTGGCGGAGAGCATCGTCGATGCCGTGGAGCGCGGGCTCTACCCGGTGTATCTGGTCCACTCCACGCAGGCGGCCGCCGTCGAGCAGGCGCAGTCGCTCGTCTCGCTCCCTCTGACCTCCCGCGAGCAGCGCGAGGCCATCGCCGCAGCGGTGAAAGGTGAACGGCTCACCACCGGCTTCGGCCAGACCCTCGCCCGGTACCTCCGCAACGGCGTCGGCGTGCATCACGCCGGAATGCTCCCCCGCTACCGCCGTCTCGTCGAGCGGCTCGCGGGCGAAGGCCTGCTCGCGGTGATCTGCGGGACCGACACCCTCGGCGTCGGGATCAACATACCGATCCGCACCGTCTTGTTCAGTGCACTTACGAAGTTCGACGGGCAGAAGGTCCGGGTGCTCCGTGCCCGCGAGTTCCATCAGCTGGCCGGGCGGGCCGGGCGGCCGGGATTCGACCCCGACGGTCATGTGTGGGCCCAGGCGCCGGAGCACGTCATCGAGACGAACCGGGCGCTGGCACGCGCGGGCGACGACCCCAAGGCACAGCGCAAGGTCAAGCGGGCCCCACCGCCGAAGGGGTTCGTGCACTTCGACGAGAACACGTTCAATCGTCTTCTCGCCGCGTCGCCCGAGCCGCTGGTGTCGCGCTTCCGGGTCACGGCGAACCTGGTGTCGAGCGTGCTGGCCCGACCCGACGGACCGGATGTGCTCAAGTCGCTGCTCCTCACCAACCACGACACGCCCACACAGAAGCGGGCGCACAAGAAGCGAGCCATTCATGTCTACCGATCGCTAGAGGCGGCCGGGGTGGCCGAACGTCTGCGCGCTGACGATGGCACGTGCGCCGGAGTACGCGTCGGCTCGCTGGTCGACGATGGCACGAACGATCGTGTCGACGTCCGGTTCGCCTCTCCACTCGGCCCGTTCGCCCTCGAGGTGCTCGCCACGTTCGATCGCGATGATCCGTCCTACGTGCTCGATGTCGTGAGCGTCGTCGAGTCGATCATCGAGAACCCGCGTGCCATCGTGATCGCCCAGGAGAAGGCCGCTCGGGGAATGGAGATCGCCCGGATGAAGGCGGCCGGCGTTCCCTATGAGGAGCGCATCGAGAACCTCGACGGGATCACGTGGCCCAAGCCGCTCGCCGAGATCCTCGATTCGTGCATCGAGCTCTACCGCCGCACGCATCCGTGGGTATGGGAAGACCCTGAGCCGAAGTCGATCCTGCGCGAGATGCTCGAGACCGGTGAGACGTTCAACGGGTTCATCAAGCGCTACAAGCTCGAACGCAGTGAGGGGCTGCTCCTTCGCTATCTCACCGATGCTTGGCGCACCCTCGACCGGTCCCTCGCCAACGGTTCCTATACCGACCCCCTCGAAGACGTGATCGAGTGGCTACGACTGCTCCTCAGCGCGACCGATGCCAGCCTCCTTGACGAGTGGACGAAGTTGTCCGGCGGCGAAGTCGCCGAGCACCACGTCGGGCACTCTCCTGTTGTCGTCGTTGGGCCGCCTCCGGCTTGGCGCACGAGCATCCGCACCGCGGCATTCGGCTGGATCGAACTCCTCGCCCGCAAGGCCTACCCGTCGTTCTCCGAACGCATCGAGGGCGCGCCCACTCCGTGGGACCTGGAGAACATGCTCGGCGACTACTGGTCCGAGCATGCGTCGATCGAGACCACGACGGAGGCACGGTCGGCAGCCTTCTTCTCCATCGACGATTCGGTGGCCGGAATGTGGACGGTAACCCAGCGTCTCTGCGACCCTGAAGGCGATGGCGACTGGAGGATTATCGGCACCGTCGATCTCGTGCGCGCCGCGGAAGACGGCGGGCCAACGCTCGTGTTCAGCGCGGCCAGCCGACTCGGGCTGTTCGGCGGGTGAGCACGTTGACCTTGGACGACAACGCTTACCATGAGCAGCGAGAAACGCGCGGGCTGCTGCTCGGCTTCGTCGGTGTGCTGTGCTTCAGCGTGTCGCTCCCGGCGACCCGGGTCGCCGTTCGCGAGCTCGGGTGGGTCTTCGTATCATTTGGACGTGCCGTCGTCGCCGGACTCCTCGCCATCGCCGTCTTGGTGATGACCAAGGCCAAGCGCCCCCAGCGTCACCACTGGAAGCCGTTGCTCGGCACCGTCGGCGGTGTCGTGCTCGGCTTCCCGGCCTTCACCGGCCTCGCCCTCCGCCACGCTCCGGCCGGCCACGGAGCCGTCGTGATCGGGCTTCTTCCTGCCGCAACAGCGGGGTGGGCGCTGCTCCGGATCGGTGATCGTCCTTCGCGGCGCTACTGGTTCTTCGCTGCACTCGGTGTTGCTGCGGTGACGACCCTCGCGGCGGCGAAGTCGAACACCAAGGACCTTGCCGTCGGCGATCTGCTCCTGCTCGGCGCGGTCATCTCGGCCTCGTTCGGCTACGCCGAAGGTGCCGTCGTGAGCCGTGAGCTGGGCGGGTGGCAGACCATCTCGTGGGCCGTGGTGATCGCGCTTCCGCTCACCGTGCCGCTCACCCTGCTCGGCCTCGGTCCGGTTTCGACGGCCGACCCCCGCACGGCGTGGTTCGGCTTCGCGTATCTCTCCGTGGTCTCGATGTACCTCGGGTTCTTCGCCTGGTACGCCGGACTCGCCATGGGTGGCGTGGCCCGGGTCAGCCAGATCCAACTTCTCCAGCCGATCCTCTCGCTCACGTGGGCCGGACTGTTCCTCCACGAGGACATCGATGCACTCCTCATCGCGGTGGCACTCGTCGTTCTCGTTGCCGTGTTCGGATCGAGGCGATCGGCGATCAGCCACGCAGTTCCCGTCGCCCACGAGATCCCCGTTGCTACGGTCACCGCCCGTCTATGAGCGACGCTACAGCCGATACCTCTGCCCTCTTCCCGGCGTTCACTGCGGCGCTCATCGCCGTCCTCGTCGGTGTCACCAGTTCGGTGGCAATCGTCTTCGCCGCGGCGAAGGCGGCAGGCGCGACCCCGGCCCAGACCGGTTCATGGATCGGCGCCCTCTGCATCGGCAAGGGTCTCAGCTCGCTGTACCTGTCGCGCCGTTACCGGACGCCGATCCTGCTCGCCTGGTCAACACCTGCCGCCGCGCTCCTCGCCACCGGGCTCGACGGCGTGACCATGCGCGAGGCCATCGGGGCATTCCTATTCTCCGCACTGCTGCTGCTCATCACCGGTGTCACCGGCGCGTTCGATCGAGTGATCGACAACATCCCGCTCCCGCTCGCGTCAGCGCTGCTGGCCGGAGTGCTGGTTCGATTCGCCATCGACGGCTTCGCCTCGGCCAAGGCTGAGCCCGCACTCGTGATCTCGATGTTCGCCGCCTACGTGCTCTCGCGGCGACTCCTCCCAAAGTTCAGCGCGCTTCTCGTCCTCGGCGCGGGGCTCGCCGTTGCTCTTGCCCAAGGTTCGCTGAGCACGAACGGCGTGCACCTCGGGCTGGTCGACCCGCAGTTCGTCGGCCCGTCGTTCTCCTTCGGCGTTCTGCTCGGGCTCGGAGTGCCGCTCTACATCGTGACGATGGCGGCGCAGAACGTCCCTGGCGTCGCGGCACTTCGCGCGCACGGATACGACATCCGCGTATCGCCGGCCATCACGGCGAGCGGCATCGTCGGTCTGCTGCTCGCTCCCTTCGGGTCCTTCGGGATCAACCTCGCCGCCATCACGGCTTCGATGGTCATGGGCCCGGACATCCATCCGGATCGCGATCGTCGCTATCCCGCGGCGATGTTCGCGGGGGCGCTCTACGTAGGCGTCGGCTTGATCGGCGGTTCGGTGGCGAGTGTGCTCGGCGTCTTGCCGAGAGCCCTCATTCTCGCGGTTGCCGGGTTCGCGTTGATCCCGACCGTGGCGAACGGAGTCACCACCGCGGTGAGCGACCCAGGTCAGCGTGAAGCGGCGATGATCACGTTCCTCGTCACGCTGTCGGGCGTGAGTCTGGCCGGCATCGGAGCGGCCTTTTGGGCCATCATCGCCGGCATACTCGTCCTCCTCAGCACTCGGCTTCGCCCGGTCAGCGAACGACACCGAGGCGGACGCGCCAGCTGAACGAGATCCGGGGTGCGTGCCCGCCCACGGTCAAGGAGGCGAATCCCTTGAGTACCTCTCGCTCGAACACGTCGGCGCCGATCTCCTCGTCGGAGAGGCCCGCTTTCGCCAGCGCCTGATAACTCCCCTGGCTCCGGAGCAGAGCGACGAACCGCTCGGCGGAGCCCTCTCCGTGCAGGGGGGCGTCGAAGACCAACTCCCTCGTGAACGAGAACAACCCACTCGCCCGCATGCGGCTGAGATGCTCGGACTTCGACCACGAACGGACACCGCCGGGCATGGCCCGGTTCCGATGGGGATCGGCGAGGTCCTCGTCCACCAGGGCCGGGTCGGCGTCGTCAACACGACGACGGAGCTCCGCCTGTCCCTCGCCCGCGGCAAGACGAGCCTCGAACACCCGGATCCGCTTGTGCACCGCCGCCCACGCCGCTTCGGCCTCGACCACTCCGGACACCGGCGGCCAGTCGGCGTCGACGGTGGCGAACACCCCACCGGGTCGCAGCAACCGCGCCGCCTCGCGGAGCGTGGAGGTCGGCTCCATCCAGTGCATCGCCTGCACGGCAAGCACGATGTCGGCGCAGTCATCGGCCCCTCCGGTCCGGTCCGACGTGCCGGCAAGGTACGAGATATTGCCACCGCCTCGTTCGGTCGCGCGTCGGCGCATGTCGTCGCTCGGCTCGATACCCGTAACCGACGCCGCCCACGCCCCTGCCCATCGAGAGGAGAGCCCGGTCCCGCTGCCGAGGTCGACCACCACCGGATGTGCCACGCGCGCATACGAAGCGAGAAGGTCGCCGAGCTCAGGTGGCGGCGACGGACGATTCGCGTCGTAGAGGTCGGCGAAACCGGAGAACCGATCGGCCTGGGGCGGGACAGCATCCGACATATTCGCTCCTTCACTCCCGCTTCGGTGGCGGCCGAATCGTCAGGCAGTCTGTCATCGGTCGACGCAGGACCTCGTCAGCGCTCCGCCGCAGTCGGAGTACTACAGGTGCGAACGTGATCCTGATCACAGACGACACGCAAAGGCTCGCGCACAGTGACTACAGCACCCACAGCCTTCGAACGGAAATGGACACCCATGAAGACTCAGTCGAACGCCATAGTCATCGGCGGAGGCATGGCAGGCATGTTCGCCGCTCGCGTCCTTTCGGAACACTTCGCCGATGTTCTGATCGTCGACCGCGACAGCGAGCAGGTCACCGCGCAGCCTCGACCGACCGTTCCCCAGGGGAACCACTTTCACGCCTTACTCCCCGGCGGGCTCGATGCCATGAGCAGCTGGTTCCCGGGATTCACCGACGATCTCGTCAATGCAGGATCGATCCCGATGACGGTCGGGCGCGACTTCGTCGCATACACCCCGCAGGGCAAGTCCTACAGCCTGCAGTCCCACATCACCGAGCCTGCCGACCACGGAACCATGTACGTCCAGACTCGACCCCTGCTTGAACACTGCGTCCGCAATCGGGTTCGGACAGTTTCCAACATTCGATTTCGGCATGACACGATCGTCGAGGGTCCGGTAACCGACGGCGGGCGCGTGAGAGGCGTAAAGATTCGGGGTGACAATGCTCTTCGCGCCGACCTCGTGGTCGATGCAAGCGGACGAAACAGCGTCTCTGCTCGTTGGCTGCAAGACCTGGACTACGACCCCGCACCGGAAACCTACGTGAATTGTGACGTCCACTACGCGTCGGTAATGGTCACGCCGGAGAACTGGGATGCCTTCGAACACGTCGTGTTCTTCGTGGTGCCGTCGGGAGTGGGTGAGTTCGGTTCGCGCGTGGGTGCCGTCGTGAAACTCGACGGGGGGCGATGGCTCGTCTCGTTGGGTGGCCGATACGGCGACGCGCCTCCAACGGAGTGGGGCGCGTTCAGGGAGTTCGGACGAACGCTTCCGTTTCCGATCTGGGATGAGCTCGTCGCCACCTGCACTCCGCTCGAATCGATCAAGACGTACCACCTGCCACGAGCGGTGCGTCGGCACTACGAACAGCTCGATCGCTATCCCGACGGACTTCTGCCGATCGGCGACTCGATTTGCTACTTCAACCCGACGCACGGTCAGGGCATGTCCTCCGCTGCAGGTCAATGCAAAGGCCTTGCACAACTCCTCACCGACCGAGCGATTGCCGGCGGCAACCTCGAAGGGCTGGCCAAGGACTTCTTTCCGATCGCCGCCGATTGGGTCCGCGGGCCATGGATTCTTGCCGCCGTCGGCGACTTCGAGAACCCGGCGTGCACGGGCGACTTTCCGATGGACGACCTCCCGGACCTCATTCGCCTCGGCGAGCTATCCGCTGCCTCAGCCACGGACCCCGTCCTCCTGGAGTTCGTCGTGGCCGTCGCCACGCTGAAGCTCCCGCTCTCCGCAGTTCGAACCATGCAAACGGTCTGACGGCTGCGCTTCACCCCCCGACGGGCTGTTCTCCGGACACCGTGGTGCGGTGCAGCAGCCGACGGCTTCCGTCGTAGTCGTTGATGGCCAGGTGCAGCAGGCATCGGTTGTCCCAGATCGCCAACGTTCCCCGCTCCCATCGGAGGCGGCAGGTGAACTCCGCTTTCGTGGCGTGGGCGAACAGGAACTGCAGCAACGGCCGTGACTCCTCTTCGGTCATCGATTCGAAGTGTTGGGTGTAGACCGGGTTGACGAACAGCGCCTTGCGCCCGGTGACCGGGTGCACCCGCACGACGGGCTGGGAGATCTCACGGTCGGCGGACGGGTCGTTGCGCACCATGCCGATCGACTTGCTCGTGGCGGCGTTGGCGCCCGGCCCCTTCGTGCCGTGCGGCCATGCGGTTTGAATGGCCCGCAACGGATCGATCAGCGCCTTCATCCCGTCGGACAGCGCGTCGTAGGCCGCATACTGACTCGCCCAAAGGGTGTCGCCACCAACGTCGGGCAGCTCGATCGCATAGAGCAGCGTGAGGCTCGGCGGTTCCGGGAGGAACGAGAAGTCGGAGTGCCACGTGCCGCCGAAGGTCGAGATCTTCTTCTCGTCGGCCTCTTTCAACACCGCGATGATGTCGGGGTACGCATCGAGGTGCTTGATGTAGGGCACACGGAGGATGGGACCAAAGCGACGCGTGACGTCGAGCTGCTGTTCCGGGGTGAGGTGCTGGTCGCGGATGAAGAGGACGCCATGGTCGGCGAGCGCATGGTGGAGTTGACCGAACGCTTCGTCGGGCATGGTGATGAGGTCGGCCCCGACGACCTCCGCGCCACATGCGGGCGCCACCGGCCGGATCACCATGTCGTTCGTCATGACGCCACTCTGTCACCACGAGGAGAGCACGAGGTCATCCCGACATTCGGCATTGCGGGGGGAGGTTGGGTGCTCGGCTGGCGTAGCTGGACTGAGCGATGGCAGTAAGGCGTCGGAGCGTCGCGGAAGCCCGTAGCGTTGTCGGATGCGCTCACCACGCCGCGTCGTCCAATCGGCCATTGGGGTCGTGTTGGTCGCGGCACTCGGGATCGCCGGTGCATCGATCCCTGCCGATGGACAAGTGATCCCCTCCTCGACCGAAGTAAACGCCTATCGAGGGCTCTTCGCCGCCGCCGCCGCAGGCGATCTCACCACGACCAGGCGCCTCCTCGGGAGAGGTTCGAACCCCAACGCCACCGACGCGTACGGACGCACTCCGGCGCATATCGCGGCGCACTTCAAGCGTCGCCAGACGCTGGCCCTTCTTCTGAAGAGTGGGGCCGACCCCAACCGTCTCGAACGTGACCGCTACGACGTGATCACGATCGCTGCGGTCGCCAATGATCCCGAGACGATCCGCGTGGCGCTGCGATACGGCGGTCGTGCCACCAACGTCACGAGCCGATACGACGGCACCGCGCTCATCGCGGCGTCACACCTCGGCAACATCGAGGCGGTGCGCGTGCTGGTCACGGCCGGGGCTCCCCTCGACCACGTCAACAACCTTCAGTGGACCGCACTGCTCGAAGCGATCATCCTCGGTGACGGCGGACCGAGGCACACCGCGGTGGTATCGACGCTCGTGAAGGCCGAAGCGGACATCGGCATCGCCGACGGCAACGGCGTCACGCCACTCGCCCACGCTCGCTCACGCGGCTACAGGGCGATGATCGCGATCCTCGAGGCTGCAGGTGCGACCACGTAGACCGGGCATGAAGCAGATGCCTGAGCTCGGATCAGAGCAGCAGGCGCCGTGACCGTGAATTCCTCAGCCCAGTCAGCCACACGGTGCGACGATGAACGCCATGCCCAACCCGGACTTCCTCTCCTGGCCCGACGAGCATCTCAAAGCGTCGGTCGCCACCAACTACGACACCATGACTGACCGATTCAGCGCGCAAGCCGTTGTCCCCGCAGTGAACGTACTGGCCGAGTTGGCCGGCGATGGACCAGCAGTGGAGTTCGCCGTAGGGACCGGACGGATCGCGCTCCCCCTCGCCGCGACCGGGACGCTCGTGTTCGGGATCGACCTCTCGGAGCCGATGCTCGCTGAACTCCGGAAGAAGAAAGGTGCCGAGCAGGTTCTCGTGACTCTCGGCGATATGACGGAGACCCAGGTCTGTTCCGATGCGACCGTCGTCTACCTCGTCTTCAACACCATCGGAAACCTCCGCACCCAGCAACAGCAGGTCGCGTGCTTTCGGAATGCCGCCGCTCATCTCGCTCCCGGCGGCTGCTTCGTGATCGAGAACATCGTGCCGAACCTTCACGGACTGGCATCGGGGGAATCGATCCGCGCGTTCGATGTGTCTCCGCACCATCTCGGCTTTGATGAATTCGTCGATCGCGTGAATCAGATCCTCCTCTCACACCACTACTTCATCGACGGTGATCGGGTGCAAACCGTGTCGGGGGCGTTTCGGTACGTGTGGCCGTCGGAGCTCGATCTGATGGCGGAGCTCGCCGGGTTGAGGTTCGAGTCACGCTGGGCCGACTGGCACCGCAGTTCATTCGTCGACGACTCGTCAACGCACGTCTCGGTGTGGCGCAAGCCCTGAGCGCGCTTCGACCGAACGGATGTCAGCGCCGAGTCGACCTGGCCGCCGCACGGCAGTTCTACGGTGACGTGCTCGGTCTCATCGAGATCGAGCGACCTGACTTCACGGTCGAAGGGGCATGGTTCCAGCTCGGCACGAGCCAGCTGCACCTGGGCGTCGAAGACGGCCATCTTGCGCCGGTGCGCCAACACTTCGCGGCACTGGTCGCCGACCTCGACTCCGCAGTCGCGACCATCGAGGCCCACGGTGTGTCGGTGCGCAAAGCCGGCCTGACCCTTCCGGGCGCCGGCTACCAGGCCTTCGTGCGGGACCCATCGGGGAACCTCATCGAGCTCAACCAGCCCGAGTAGTCCAACCGGAGCTCTTGCTGATGGGCTGGACCACCCACGTCTCGTCTCGTCGCGTAACCCCGCCAATTCCTCGCGAGGAGTCGTTGCCGTGGGCATGACCTCTCGCAATCGCACCACTCGGTGCGTGATTGGCGTACGGCCGACTCGCTGGACACACCCTCCCAGGACTGCTTCGATGCAACCTGCACGTGTCGCGCTTCAACGTGATCGATCGGGTCCGCGCTCTCCGCGTTCCACAGCCGAAAGGAAACAATGAACTCCTCTCCATCAGTGAAGGTGGCGGTTGTCCAACACCCGCCGGTTCTGCTCGACCGTGATGCGACCATGAAGTCTGCGGTCGGGCACCTACACGAGGCCGCCGACGCGGGAGCCGCGTTGATCGTCTTCCCCGAGACGTACGTGCCCGGATACCCGGTTTGGATCTGGTCTCTTCGGCCCGGTGCCGACTATGCACGGACCAGCGAGATCCATCGGATCCTGCTGGAGAACAGCGTCGATCTCTCGGGCGACGACCTGCAGCCGATGCGCGACGCCGCAGCCGAGCGAGGTGTCGTGGTCGTCATCGGCATCCACGAGCGCGATGGCCACTTCAGCAGAGCGACGCTGTACAACACCCTGGTCACGATCGGCGCAGACGGAAGCATCCTCAACCGCCACCGAAAGCTCGTGCCGACGAATCCCGAGCGCATGGTCTGGGGCCAAGGAGACGGCAGCGGCCTTCGTGTCGTCGAGACTTCCTTCGGTCGGCTCGGAGGCCTGATCTGCTGGGAGAACTACATGCCCCTGGCGCGTTTCGCGCTCTACGCAGAAGGCGTCGAGATCTACGTCGCATCCACGTGGGACTCCGGGGACACCTGGATCGCCAGCATGCAGCACATCGCCAAGGAAGGTCGCTGTTGGGTGATCGGCTCGGGATGCTCATTGCGAACGGCCGACGTTCCGCCGGAATTCCCCGGTCGAGAAGAAGTTTTCGACCAGAGCGTCGAATGGCTCAACCCGGGTGAGTCCGTGGTCGTTGCTCCGGGAGGGGACATCGTCGCCGGTCCCCTCCACGAGAAGCACGGCATCCTCTTCGCCGACATCGATGTCGGTCGAGCAGCGGCAGACCACCGCGTTCTCGATGTCGCCGGCCATTACAACCGCCCCGACATCTTCTCCCTGACGGTCGATCGCACCACTCGTTCGCCGATCGAGTTTCGCTAGGCCCCGGCTCCATCGAGCACCCAGTCGCTCCAGGAGCGACGCCGTCACCAACTGTTGCTTCTCCCCGTATGGGAGAGACGACGGCGGAGCATAGGTAGAGTCCGGGTTGCTCATGGGTGCCTCGGATAATCACGCGTGCTGTTCGCCGGACCGCCTGACCGCCGGACCCGCGTCGTCGCGCTCCGAGCCAGAGAACGGACCGGCCGACACGTTCGAGAAGCGCCACCCAGCGCCGCTGACGCGACTCATCGCCCTGCCGGGCGGAACGTTCTCGATGGGCGAGGGCCGAACGCTCGGCTATCTCGAAGACGGAGAGATCGCCCGGCCGGTCACGGTGGCACCATTCGAGCTCAGCGCCACCGCCGTGACCAACGACGAGTTCGCGGCGTTCATCAAGGCCACCGGATGGGTGACCTCGGCGGAGCGATTCGAGTGGTCCTTCGTGTTCGGCGGACTGCTCCCGGACGACTTCCCGGATACGAGGGGAGCGGCCGCGGCACCATGGTGGCGTCAAGTGTTTGGCGCGTCATGGCGTTGTCCGGAAGGGCCGCGCAGTGATCTGAACGGGCGCGGCGATCACCCGGTGGTCCACGTCTCGTGGGACGACACGGTTGCCTATGCGTCGTGGACCGGCGAGCGGCTGCCGACCGAAGCGGAATGGGAGTACGCAGCTCGGGCGGGCACGTCGACGCACTGGCCATGGGGCGACGATCTGGAGCCGGGCGGGGTCCACCACATGAATGTCTTCCAGGGCGCGTTCCCCTCGTCGAACACCGGCGCAGACGGATTCGCATCCACCTGCCCGGTCACGGCCTTCGATCCCAACCCGTGGGGCCTCCACAACATGCTCGGCAACGTCTGGGAGTGGACGGCCGATGTGTTCACCACCGACGTGCTCGCGGCGAAGCCGGCCGGCGACGCCGCAGGAACCCACATCGCTCGTACCATGAAGGGCGGGTCGTACCTCTGCCACGATTCGTACTGCCGCAGGTATCGCGCCGGCGCTCGCATGGGTTCCACGGTCGACAGCAGTTCCGGCAACGTCGGGTTCCGCGTCGCGCGCTGAGCGGCAGAACGTTCTACTGCGTGGCGATGGCCGCGGCGAGTTGGATCGCGAGCTCCTCATCGCGGCGCAGCGCCGGCACCGTCGCAATGGTCACGCGTTCGATGCGTCCGGTGAACTCGTAAGGCCGGGCGTAGGCGTCGCTCACCCCCGAGAGGTTCCGACCGAGGTCGATGCCGACCGGCGAGATCATCGCCGGGACGAAGGGAATGACGCCGGTGCCGACGACGTCGTCGCCGAAGAGCAACTCGGTCTGGGCGGGGCCACCTCGAACCCGGCGTTGCCGGACCGAGACGGAGGACGTTCCGACCGGCACCGGTTCCGATGAACGCGTGACCGTGTGAACGGTGAACGCGTTGTGGTCGTACACCAGGTGACCATCGGCATCGAGGTAGACAACGAGCCCGTTGTTGACCGTCCCGTACGACAGCAGCGCCCCGACCTCGCCGGCCGACGAGCGGACCAGGTCGAACGTCGCCGTCCACGACCGAGTTCCGAGGGCCGGAGCACCATCGGGCGGGATGCGGTCGATCGGCGGATAGTACGTGAACGTATGACGCGCGGCCGGGGTCCCTGGAGTGGAGTGACCGCCGAACAGGTTGCCGCGATCATCTTCGATGGGAAGCACCCCGTAGCGTCCGGCCTCGGTCCAGAAGAGGTCGACGAGACGACGCAGTCGCTGTGGCTCGGCATCGGCGAGGTCGTCGCACTCGGAGAAGTCCGCGTCGAGGTGATAGAGCTCCCAGACGTCATCGTCGATCGTCGTTCCGGGACGGTGGAACGAAACGGCTTTCCAACCTTCGGCCCAGATCGCCCGATGCCCGCGCATCTCGAAGTACTGCGACGCCTTCATCGTCGGCACGGCGTTCGCGTCGGCGGCTTCCGGAGAGAAGGAGTAGGCGAGGCTGGTGCCCTCGACCGGCTTCTGGGCGACGCCTTTCACCGACGTCGGCACGCTCAGGCCGAGGAGCTCGTAGATGGTCGGGGCGATGTCGATGACGTGATGGAACTGACGGCGGATGCCACCGACCGAGTCGGCGGGAATGCCCTTCGGCCACCTCACGATGAGGGGGTCGCGCACACCGCCTCCGTGGGTATCCTGCTTGTAGCGCTTCGAGGGTGTGTTGCCGACCTGGGCCCAGCCGATCGGGTAGTTGTTGTTCGACCGCCGGGTCCCGATCTGACCCAGACGGGCGATGCCCTGCTCGACGGTCGGCTTCAGACCGTTGAAGTACTGGAACGTGTCGCAGATGCCCATCGTGTCGCCCTCTTGCGACGCGCCGTTGTCGCTCATCGCGAACACGATGGTGTCCTCGGCGATGCCCAGGCGGTCGAGCTCGGCGAGGAGCCGGCCGATCTGGGCGTCGGTGTGTTCGAGCATTGCGGCGAATGCCTCTTGCAGGCGGCAGGCAAGACGCTGCGCGTCGGGGCTCAGTTCGCTCCACGCTTCGACGCCCGTGTTGCGTGGCGCCAGCTGCGTGCCGGGCGGGATGATGCTGGCGGCGAGCTGGCGTTCGTAGACACGCTGGCGGATGACATCCCAGCCTTCGTCGAAGCGACCGCGTTGGCGCGCCAGATAGTCGTCCGGCGCTTGATGGGGCGCGTGCATAGCGCCAGGCGCGAGGTAGAGGAAGAACGGCCGCTCAGGCACGAGTGAGTGCTGGTTACGGATCATCAGCATGGCGCGGTCGACGAGGTCCTCGGTGAGGTGGTAGCCCTCCTCCGGTGTGGCCGGCGGATCCGTCAACGCGTTGTCCTGATAGAGCTCGGGATGGAATTGGTCCATCTCACCCTGGTGGAATCCGTAGTACCGATCGAAGCCGCGCCCGAGCGGCCAGTCACCAAACGGTCCGGCCGCCGATGCTTCACGCATCGGCGCAAGGTGCCACTTGCCGACGGCGAACGTCGAGTAGCCGACCGGATTGAGAACCTCGGCAATGGTCGCCGCGGCAGCCGTGATGCGCCCTCGCATGTTGTCGAAGCCATCATCGAAGTTGGAGAGCGCCCGCATTCCAACGGAATGGTGGTTGCGGCCGGTGAGGAGGCAGGCGCGTGTCGGCGAGCACAGCGCCGTCGTGTGGAAGTTCGTGTAGCGAAGTCCCTTCGCGGCAAGACGATCAAAGTTCGGAGTGTCGATCACCGACCCGAAGCAGGAGAGATGGGAGAACCCGAGGTCGTCGAGGAGGATGACCACGACGTTCGGCGAGCCGGGTGGCGGCAGCACCGGGTCGGGCCACGCCGGCGTCGACTCCCGGCGGGTGCGGGCCACAATGGGTGCGGCGGGCGGCGTTGTCGGTCGGCGAACCGAATCAGGGGTGGACATAGGGGCTCCGTTGTTCACGTGAAGGCGTTCATTGACGGGCAAGGTCGGACGCGAGGCGAGCTTCGGGGTCGAGGTCGGCCTCGGGGGCGAGTTCGATCACGACGCGATCGAGGTAGGCGTCGAACGGGAACGGCGCCGCATAGGGACCGGTGGCGACGAGTCGATCGCAGCCGACGTCGATGCCCTCGAACGAGACGCGACCCCGGAGCGTTCTCGGATAGGTCGACCGTGCAGCTTCGACACCGTCGACGAGAAGGATGCCGGTGCCGGGGCCGCCGCGGCTGGTGTGAGCGAAGCGATATGTGAGTTCGTGGTCACCGGCGGGGACCGGTGAAGGAGTTCGCACTTCGAAATGCTCCCCGAGGCAGTTGTAGTCGTGGATCAGATACCCGTCTCGCATGAACAACGAGAGTCCGGAGTTGGCATCACCGGCGGCGAACAGCACGCCGTTTGCGACTTCTTCTCCCAAGGTGACGTACGCGGTAACGGTGCTCGATCGACCGACGAGTTCCGGCCCGGCGTCGGTAGGAATGTGGGCCGATCCGGGCCACAACTCGAAACGCAGTCGGTCGGCGGTATGGATGTTGTGCGCTCCGACGAATCGACTGGGCCGTCCATCGAGCGGGAGGACGTGGTGAGTCCCGGCCTCGGCCCACCACAGATCGATCATCGCTCGCAACAGGTCGGGTTCGTCGTTCGCCAGGTCGTGCATCTCGTTGGGGTCGAGGTCGAGGTGGTACAGCTCCCATTGATCTTCCTCGAACCGCGTCCCCGGTCGGTGGAACGCAACGGCCTTCCACCCGTCGTGCCAGATGCCACGATGACCGAGCATCTCGAAGTACTGCGTGCGCTTACGGGTGGGTTCCTCGGGCAGACCGGCGAACGTGTAGGCAAGACTCGTTCCTTCGATCGGCTGCTGCTCGACGCCTCGCACGACGTCCGGAGCTTCGATACCGATCATCTCGAGGATCGTCGGGGCGAGATCGCTCACGTGGTGGAACTGCGGCCGCACGCCGCCGCGCATCGGCGCGTCGATCCCCGAAGGCCAGTGCACGACCAGCGGGTCGCGGACCCCGCCACCGTGGGTGTTCTGCTTGTAGCGTTTGAACGGCGTGTTACCGGCCATGGCCCAGCCCCACGGATAGTTGTTGTTGAGATGCTCCTCGCCGATCGCATCGAGATGCGGGAGCGACGACTCGAGGTCATCGCGCACCTGGTTGAAGTATTTCGACGCGTTGACTGTGCCGAGCGGTGAGCCCTCCTGGCTTGCGCCGTTATCTGCCAGGACCATGAGCAGCGTGTTGTCGACCAGACCTCGGTGTTGCAAGAAAGCCATGAGCCGGCCGATCTCGCGGTCGGTGTGTTCCAGCATCCCTGCGTATGCCGCCTGCAGACGCACGGCGAAACGACGCGCATCGTCACCCAGTTCGGTCCATGCCTTGACTCCGGAGTTGCGTGGCGGCAATTCGGTCGACATCGGCACGAGACCCATTGCCTTCTGCCGTTCAAGACGTTCGTCGCGGGTCGAGTCCCAGCCCTTTTCGAAGACGGGCACGTACTTGTCGATGAACTCTCGGTGCACGTGATGCGGAGCATGACACGCCCCGAACGCCAGGTAGAGGAAGAACGGCTTGCCGTGCGCGGCGCTCTGCTGGTCGGTGATGAATCGGATCGACTGGTCGACGAGGTCCTCGGTCAGGTGGTAGCCGGCGCGATCGGGTACCTCGATGTGGTGGTTGTCCTCCGTGAGCTCCGGCTTCCATTGATTGGTCTCACCTTCGAGGAAGCCGTAGTACCGGTCGAAGCCGCGCTGCAGAGGCCACTCGTCGAACGGGCCCGCCATCGAGATCTCGCTCACCGGAGCGAGATGCCACTTCCCCACGGCGAAGGTGTTGTACCCGTGCGGGTGGAGCATCTCACCGAGCGTCGCCGCGCTGTGGGCAACACGGCCGCGATGCCCCGGGTATCCGAGGTCCCAGTTGGCAAGTCCGCCCATTCCGACCGAGTGGTGGTTGCGGCCGGTCAGCAGACACGCACGCGTTGGCGAGCAGAGCGCCGTGGTGTGGAAGTTCGAGTACCGCAGACCGCCGGCGGCAAGGGCGTCGATGTTCGGCGTGGCAATCTCCGAGCCATAGCACCCGAAGTCGGAGAACCCGACGTCGTCGAAGAGGATCACCACCACATTTGGCGCACCTTCGGGAGGTCGCGGCGGCTCGGGCCATTGGGGTGTCGAATCGCGCTCGTCTCGGCCGATGATGCCGCCGAACTGGCGGGCGAACGTGTTGGTCATCGGTGAACCCCCAGGATCGGCGAACAACGCATCGGCGAACGACAGAGCCCGACCATGCCAGCTTTTCGCCCCGCCTGCCACCCGGTGCCCGTTTGCTCACGACGTCGGTAGGGTTTGGCTAATGCGACGGAGCCTGCCAGCACGACGACGTCATCTCGCGGCCGCCGTCGGGCTCGGCATCCTTGCGCTGGTCGGCTGCACCTCTTCGTCCGACGAGACCACGGACGCATCGCCGGACGTCTCCGAACCCACCGTCGTCGTCGACGGCCTGAACGGGCCCACGCAGTTCACCGACGGGCCGGGCACCTGGCTGCTCATCGCGCAATTGGCGGGAGACGAAGATGCCAAGACCGGGCAGGTCCTTGCCGTCGACCCCGTGACCGACAAGCGCGTCGTCCTCTACGAGAACCTCGACAAGCCAACGGGAGTCGCGTGGCTCAACGGATTCGTGTGGATCATGGAACGACGGCGTCTGGTGCGCGGCGAGTGGCGCGGGGCCGGCACCACGCCGAGTCCGCTCACGGTGATGGCCGACGATCTCCCGTTCAACGGACGCAGTGAGGGAACCCTCACCGTCACCCCCGACAACCGCATCCTCTACGAGACGACCGGCTCCATCTCGAACGGCGAAGTCGTCGACGGGAGTGGGGTTCTCTGGGTCTTTGACCCGCTCACGAAGACTTCGTCGAAGGTCGCCACCGGCCTGAAGAACGCGTATGCGCAGGTGTTCCTCTCCGACGGGCGACTCCTCACGACAGAGATCGGCGACAACATCGACGCCGCGCCGGTCGAGGAAGTGAATGTGCTGCCGTATTCGGGGCCGCAGGGTTCCTCCGTCGACGCCGGATGGCCAACGTGCCCGGGCGAGAAGGACTGCGACGGTGTGATCACCCCGATCGCCACGTTCGACCGCAATACCACCCCGACCGGGATTGCCGTCGACGGAACCTCCGCATACGTCGCGTTGCTGGTGACCGGAGAGATCCACCGACTTCCACTGACGGATGCCGGAACCAGCCGGGTCAAGACCACCGTGATCGCCTCGGGGTTCGAGGGTCCGCACACGATCCTGCATCGCCCCGACGGCGTGCTGTGGATCAGCGAGCACTACGCCGATCGCATCGTCGCGCTCACCCTCGACCGGCCGTAAGCGACGCGAAGGTGGCTTCTCTCGACAGCGCCGAAGCCGGTCGGTCCGGCATCACCCTCGGCACAGCTGCCGGGGCATGGGGCAGCGTGGCGCTGCAGACCTTCGGTGGGCCTGCCGGGCAGATCGCCGTGATGCACCGAGAGATCGTCGAAGAGCGGCGTTGGGTCGGCGAGGAGCGATTCCTCCACGCCCTCTCCTACTGCACGCTGCTCCCCGGCCCTGAGGCCCAACAACTGGCCACCTACCTCGGTTGGCTCCTCAACGGAACAGCCGGCGGGATCCTTGCGGGATCGCTCTTCGTGCTGCCCGGCTACATCGCCATCATGGCGCTGTCACTGCTGTACGCCGGTTTCGGTGACACCACGTTCGTCGACGCGGTGTTCGCCGGTGTCGCGCCTGCCGTGCTCGCCATCGTGGCCCACGCTGTGCGGCGGATCAGCAGTCGAGCGCTCGTCAATCCGTTCCTCATCACCATCGCGATCGGTTCGTTCGTCGCTCTCGCATTGTTTGCCGTTCCGTTCCCGTTGGTGGTGTTCGGAGCAGCACTCATCGGATTCCTCGGGGGACGCATCCGGTCGGGTCTGTTCGCACCACGGATCCGAAAGGCGACCCCGCAGTCCGAACGAGCGTCGGAGAACATCAAGGCTCCGTTGATCGCCGACACCGCGTTGGTCCACGCAGTGCCCAGCTCGTCACGCACGGCGCGGACCTTCGCGATCTGCGCTGTCGCGTGGGTGGCACCCGTGCTCCTGCTGGCGGCGATGTTCGGCTCGTCGTCGGTCTTCGTCACGCAGGCACGGTTCTTCGGCGGGTCCGCACTCGTCACGTTCGGCGGCGCGTATGCCGTGCTCAGCTACGTCGCGCAGAAGGCGGTGAACACGTACCACTGGCTCCTGCCCGGCGAGATGATCAAGGGGCTGGCCATGGCCGAGACCACACCGGGTCCGCTGATCCAGGTCGTGCAGTTCGTGGCCTTCCTCGGCGCCTATCGCAACCCCGGTTCGCTCAACCCCTGGGTCGCCGCGATCATCGCCTCCACGCTGGTCACGTGGGTGACGTACGTGCCAAGTTTCTTCTTTGTGTTCGTCGGCGCACCGTATGTGGAGCGACTCCGGGGGAACCGACGGGTCACCGATGCCCTCACCGCGATCACCGCCGCAGTGGTCGGCGTCATCGCCAACCTTGCCGTCTACTTCGCCGTCCACACTCTGTTCTCCGACGTACGCGAGCGATCACCCGGTCCGATGCGGTTCAGTGTCCCCTCGTGGTCCAGCTTCAGCCCGGCCGCCGCAGCCGTAGGCGCGCTTGCCTTCGTGCTCGTGTTCCGTCTGCGCTGGAGCGTGTTGCGCGTGCTCGGAGTCTGCGCTCTCGTCGGCGGCGCAATCCATCTCATCGCTGCCTGAAGAGCACCCGCGCCGACCCGCATCGCCTCCTGACCATGCCGCCCTATGCCGTGGCCACGGCGACGAACGGCTGACCGCTCCGGCCGGCCTCGTTCCCCCAACGGACCAGACACAGCGCAAGGGCCAGAGCGCCCAGTCCGGGGACGAGCAGAAGAGCCGAGGTGAGTCCGGTGTGGTCGGCGACCACGCCGACGACGAACGGCCCGAGCGTGATGGCGACTCCGGATGCAACTGCGGCGAGCGAACTCACCGCAACCGTGTCGACGACGCCCGCCTGCTCTGCGTTGACGAACAGCCGCTCAACCCCGAGGCTGTACATCGGCCCAAAGCTGAACGACGTGAGTGCAACCGCCACGAGGCGGAGCGATGGAGTGGGAATCGCCAGGATGCAAAGCGCACAGACGATTCCGCCGACGAGACATGACGCCTCGAGCCGGTTTCTGAACGCAACGATCAGACGAGGGGTGAGAGCACGCGAGGTCATCATCCCGACGGCCCACGCAGCGCCACCGATCGGTGCCGCCGCCTTGGAGAATCCACCTTGCTCTCGGAGAAACACGACCAGCCACGACGCGAGGGAGAACTCCACACCGACCTCGAGCACCTGAAGGGCGAAGCGCCGACGCATGCCGCCCAGGCGGAGCAGGACACGGACATCGCGCCACTCCGTGGTCCGAACAAGACCCGACGGTTCCCGGGTGCGTCGGAGTTCGGGAAGCGACAGCACGACCACGGCGGCAAGGAGCACGGCCGGCAACGCCGCCGTAGGCAGCCGCCAGTTCGTTCCCAGGGATGGTGCCGCCGAGATCAGCAGTGGGAAGGAGAGACCGCCGAACGCGGGCGCGACATTCAGGCGGGTGAAGATGGCGTTGCGTTCATCGCCGAACGTGTCAGCCACGATGCCGGGAATGGCCGTCACCACCGCGGCCCCGCCAAGCCCGATGAGTGCACCACCGCTCAGGCTCTGGCCGACGACATGGGCGGAGCCGAACAGCACCGCGCCGACGCCCACCGAGGCCGTGCCGGCTAGGAGCACGCGCAGGTTGCCGAAGGACACCATCACTCTCGACCCGAAGAGCCCGAGGAGCAGAAGTGCCCCGCCGAAGAACGAACCGTGAAGCGACGTGACGGTGTCGCTCATCTGCACGCTGCGCCGCAGCTCCGGGAGAGCGACGGTGACCGACAGTCCGCAGGCCAGAAGGGCATACGACACGCTCAGGAGAACGAGCAGCTGTCGACGGTGGACGGGGGGCACGACGCTCAAGTCTTCCATTCGAAACAACCGGGTCCAATGGATTCCGACGACGCATTGCGAGTCGTCGGTCACGCCGAGGAATAGGAACTTCAGTTGCCTTGTGAGAGCTACCACGGCTCCGAATCCGCACCACGTCGACACTCCCACGTCGGACGTTCCGCTACGGTAACGTAGCGAAAGTGAGCCGCTGAGCGGCGGACAGTTCGCTGAGGAGACCCGTGGACACAACGTTGGGCGACGCACCGCCGACGACCGCTGAGTTGGGCGGGATCGATCCGAAGAGTTATGAACGGCGATGGGCAATCCTCGGAGTGCTCGTCCTGAGCCTCGTGCTCGTGGTAGCCGCGGTCAGTTCGGTCAACACGGCGATCCCGTCGATCCGCGCCCAGCTGCTCCCCACAGACAGCCAGTTGCTGTGGATCGTCGACCTCTACGCCGTGGTGTTCGCCGGGCTGCTCCTTCCCGCCGGGGCGCTGGGCGACAAGTTCGGCCGGCGAGGGGCGCTGCAGTTCGGGCTGGCCGTCTTCGCCACGGGTTCGGTGCTCGCCGCAGAGGCGGGCTCCCCAACTCAGCTCCTCGTCTGCCGAGGGGTGATGGGCGTCGGCGCGGCATTCATCATGCCGTCAACGCTGTCACTGCTCACCAGTGTGTTCCCGCCGCGCGAGCGGGGCAAGGCCATCGCCGTGTGGTCGGGATTCGCCGGGGCCGGTGGCGTCATCGGCACGCTTTCCGGTGGCCTCGTCCTCAACTCGTTCTGGTGGGGCTCGGTGTTCTTCGTGTCCGTCCCAATCGCCCTTCTCGCGTTGGTGCTCGTCACCGTGATGTGTCCCTCCTCGAAAGAAGAGGTCGCCCGAAGGCTTGACCCGATCGGTGCCCTCGCGTCGGTCACCGGCTTCGGTGCGCTGCTCTACGGCATCATCGAAGGTCCGGAGAAGGGCTGGACCTCCGTGCACTCCGTCGGCGCCTTCATCCTCGCTGTCATCGCGCTCGGCTTCTTCATCATCTGGGAACGTCGATCGTCGGAGCCCATGCTCGACATGCGATTCTTCTCGATCCCTCGCTTCGGCATCGGGGCGCTCGGCGTCACGTTCGTCTTCCTCACGATGTTCGGCATGTTCTTCCTCATGGCGCAGTATCTGCAGTCGGTGCGCGGATACTCACCGCTCCGGTCGGGAGTCGCCACGCTGCCCTTCGCCTTCACCATGGTGGCGATCTCGTCCCAGGGTCCGAACCTCGGCGCGAAGTTCGGCACCAAACGGGTCATCTCCGCCGGTTTTGCCATTGTGCCCATCGCGCTCCTGATGCTGTCGATCATCTCGCGGAGTTCGCCCTATCCCTACATCGCGTTGACAATGGTGACGATGGCGCTCGGCCCGGCGCTGTGCATCCCGACGCTGTCGAGCGGAATCGTGCTGTCGCTCCCGCTCGACAAGGCCGGCGTCGGTTCGGCCGTGAACGACACCACCCGCGAGGTCGGCGGCGCCATTGGCATCGCCGTGCTCGGATCAATCCTGAGCTCGCACTACCGCAGCGGGATGCAAGCGTCGATCGCCGAACTGCCGCCCGACGCAGCCCAGGTTGCCGAAGCAGCCAGACGTGGCGTCGGTGCCATCTCCGGACTGGTCGACGCCGCGCCGAACGTTCCGGAACTGAAGAGTCGGCTTCCGCAGCTCGAAGGTCTCCTGTCGACGGCAAGAGGCGAGTTCGTGGGAGGGATGCAGATCGGCTTCCGGGTGGTCGCCGTCATCATGGTCCTCGTCGCCGCCGCGGTCATCAGGTGGTATCCGAGCACCGAGATGGCCGTGCCCGGCTCCGGCGCCCACTGAATCCGTGGCCTCCGCTTCCCCGGCGGACCCGCGGGTCCTACGGTCACGGCAAGCCGCAGTCGCCGCGGCACGAGAGTTGGTGGCCGAGCAGGGGTTCCGTGGCGTCACCATCGAAGCGGTGGCGGCGCGATCGGGCGTCGCCAAGACGACCATCTATCGCCAGTGGCGAAGCTCCAATGCGCTGCTGGTCGATGCGTTCGAGGCCGACAAGTGCGCCATCGTGTTCCCCAACACCGGCGACCTCCGGGCCGATCTGACTGTCGGTCTGCTGGCACTTGCCGAGACCCTCGGAGGAATTGACGGAGGACGGCTCCTTCCCGCCATGCTCGAAGCCGCCGAGCGTGATCCGGACTTCGCCCAACTCAGCAAGTCCTTCGTCGACGAGCGGCGCAAACCGCTCCGAGAACGGCTCACCCACGCGATCCGAATCGGTGAACTGCCCGCCGACTCCGACATCGAGACGTTGATGGCCTTGCTTGCCGGGCCGCTCTTCTACCGCCGTCTTCTCACCCACCAAGGCCTCGGGCGCGCGTTCATCGAACGAATCGTCCATACCGTGATCGAAGGGTCATCGTTACCTTCCTGAGGCTGAACGACGTGACGTGCGGAGACGTCGAAGTCGGGCGTCACAGCCGTGGGCTACAAGGTCACCGGCACAGCCTTTCTCGCCCCCTCAGGTTCGGGCCCTCTCAGCCAGCAGCCGCTCGTACGCGGCAAGCGACTCCCCGGCGCCGTAGCCGCCATCGCCGACGGAGCGAAGACCCTGCATCACCGCCACCAGGCAGTCATCTCGAAGACGTTCGAGTTCGCGAATGGATCGTCCGGAGGCCTGCGCATCGGATTGGTCGACGATGCGATCGACGAGTTCATCGGTCAAGTCCGGAACGTCGACGAGCTTCGTCCACGGCCACTGGAGCGCAGGGCCGAACTGGGCCATGAAATGCCTCATGCCGGCCTCGCCTCCGGCGATCCGGTAGGTGAGGAGCGTTCCCATGAAGCTCCAGCGCAAGCCCGCTCCGAAACGAATCGCGTCGTCGATTTCAGACGCCGTGGCGACCCCGTCGTTGATCAACCAAAGGGCTTCGCGCCATAGCGCTTCCAACAGGCGGTCGGCGACGAAACCGTCAATCTCCTTGCGAAGACGCAACGGCCTCATCCCGAGTGATCCGTACACGGCGACAGCGCGGTCCAATGCCACTGCTGAGGTCAGCGCACCACCACACACCTCGACCAGGGGCAACAGGTACACCGGATTGAACGGGTGGCCGACGACCAGCCGCTCGGGATGCACCATTCCCTCCTGCAGGCGCGACGGCAGGAGGCCCGAAGTCGACGAGCCGAAGACGACGTCGGGTCCGGCCACCCTGCTGGCGGCGTTCAGCAACGCCTGTTTCAGTTCGAGGCGCTCAGGCGCGCTTTCCTGCACATAGTCCACGCCATCGGCCGCCGCTTCCGGCGAATCGACAAAAGTCAGAGTCCCCTCGGCCGGCAGGACTGCGCTCATGAGCGCACGTAGGGAACGGCGGGCATTGTCGAGAATTTCGCCGACCTTGCGCTCCGCCTCAGGATCAGGGTCGTAGAGCCGCACATCGACACCGTTCAGCAGAAAACGAGCCGCCCAACCACCGCCGATGACGCCGCCACCGAGGAGTCCGACAGTGCTCGGCAACGCCACCGCGTCCGATCCCGTCACTAGTGCTTCACCAGTTTGAGCTTGGTACGCACGTCCGCGGCGGTGAGGACTCGCGCGTTCATCGCCGTCAGGATCTGCGCAGCGCGCTCGACGAGACCCGCGTTTGTGGCAAGGCGGCCCTGCCCGAGGTAGAGATTGTCCTCAAGACCAACCCGGACGTTGCCGCCGGCCAACGCGGCCATTGCCACGAACGGAATCTGCATACGTCCGATGGAGAACCCCGAGAAGACGCACCCGGGCGGGAGGAGGTTGACCATCGCCATGAAAGTGGTGGCGTCATCAGGTGCGCCGTAGGCGATTCCCATGCAGAGTTGGATCATGACCGGATCGTCGAGCAGGCCTTGCGAAATCATCTCCTTCACCATCACGAGATGGCCGGTATCAAACACCTCGAGTTCGGGACGCACACCGAGTTCCTGCACCCGGCGAGCCATCGTCCGGAGCACGGCGGGGCTGTTGACCATGATGTAGTCGCCCCCGGACGCGAAATTCATTGTGCCGCAGTCGAGCGTGCAGATCTCCGGCAGAAGCGCTTCCACGTGCGCCAGTCGTTCGGTCGCTCCGGCCATGTCGGTGCCCACGTCTGCGAGAGGCAGAGGCTTCTCGTCCCCGCCCAGAACCATGTCGCCACCCATCCCCGCCGTGAGATTGATCACCACGTCCACGTCAGACGAACGAATACGGTCGACAACTTCGCGGTACAGGTCCACGTCACGGGACCCGACCCCGGTGTGGGGATCGCGCACGTGGATGTGCACGACAGCGGCGCCGGCACGCGCGGCGTCAAGGGCAGAAGCGGCGATCTGCTCCGGTGTCACCGGAACATGCGGGCTCTTCCCAACCGTGTCACCGGCGCCGGTGACTGCGCAGGTGATGAACGTCTCCCAGTTCACAGCAGATGCTCCAATCGTTGGGCGTGGCCGCCGCTCCGCGCAGTGTAAGCCAGGAGGGATCGAGAGGAACACAACCGCGTGCCGCTACCTAGGGAAACACGGCGACCGCTCGGTACGCGCCGGGAGTCATTCCGGTCGCCGTACGGAAGAGGCGGGTGAATTGGCTCTGGTCGTAGTAGCCGCTCGCTGACGCGATCTCGGCGATCGGGCGTGCGGTGGTGGCCAGGAGCAAGGCTGCGTGATCGCTTCGGAGGCGTTGGACGAATTGCTTCGGGGTAACGCCAACAGCGCGGCGCATGCCCCGCTCCAATTGCGCGACCGACATCCCGGCGAGGTGTGCCAACTCTTCGACCCGAACGGACTCCGTGAAATTCTCCCGGGCATGATCGAGAGCAGCCTTCAGACCGGCGCCGGCCGGGCTCGATCGCTTCGGGAGACGGACTTCGACCGAGATCACGACAAGGCGCCGATCGTCGAACGGTCCGACAAGTTGCTTGTTCGTGAGGAACCATGCTTCCGAACCGTCGGAGTCGGAAATGATCTCGAGTTGGTAGCGAACCGGTTGGCCGGTCGCGAACACGGCGCGGTCCTGAGCCTCATACGACGCGGCCAGGGGCGTGGGAAAGAGGTCGCTCGCGCGCCGACCAAGGACCTGACGCAGCGATCGCTTGCCGGTTCGTCGAACGAACGCGTCGTTGGCGGTGAGGTAGCGGCCGTCGCCGTCTTTCACGCAGAACATGACTTGGGGAAGGTCCTCGAAGACGCGACGGATGACCTCGGCCTCATGCTCGGCCGGCCGCAATGCGGTCGTCGATGGTTCGCCCACCTCGACATCTTTGACGAAGCGCTCCTCGTTGCACGAATTCGTCACCCAACACCCTCGGATCGTCCAAGACCGAAGACTACGAATCGGGTCGACTGGAGATATGGCCATTGCCGCTCCACCCGTGACGCCAAACGATGCCGATGAGGCGGTCATCCGGGCAACCGGTCTCCTCACCCGTTCGCTCGAGATCGAAGCCGAGCAGACACGACGCGAAGTCGCGGGGCGGGAACGTTTGCACGGGATCGTCGTGAACGACGGCCTGGCCCGTTTCACCCGCGTGCTTACCGACGAAGTCGCCCGGCTCGACGATCCCCGCCGCGCCGCTCGCCGCTTCGCCGAACTCGTTGCGGCGACGGACACGAGCGCCCTCGGGCGCGCCGATCATCTGCTGTTGCGAGTCGGCGCGAAGGTCGCACCGCTCCTCCCCCGGGTTGTCATGCCCCTGGTTCTTCGCCGACTGCGCGACGAGGCCGAGGGGACCATCGTGTTCGACCGCGAGCCGGGCATCACCCGCCATCTGTCGCGGCGTCGGTCCGCCGGGTTCCGAACCAATGTGAACATCCTCGGCGAAGCGATCCTCGGAGTCGACGAGGCCGCGCACCGTCTCGAGCTCATCCGAGGAGCGTTGCTGCGAGATGACGTGAGCTACGTCTCGGTCAAGATCTCAGCAGTATGCGCACATATCAGCCCCCTCGCGTTCGACGCCACGGTTGAAGCAGTGAGTGGGGCCCTTCGAGGCTTGTACCGGCTGTCCCAATCCAAGACCTCGTCGGCCTTCATCAACCTCGACATGGAGGAGTATCGAGACCTTGCCCTCACGGTAGCGTCCTTCCGTCGGGTGCTCGACGAACCGGAGTTCTCGGGCATCGACGCCGGGATCGTGCTGCAGGCGTATCTTCCCGATGCCCATGGTGTCGCCGCGGAACTGGCCGAGTGGGCCACGGATCGGCGAGTGCGCGGTGGTGGACGTATCAAGATCCGAGTGGTCAAGGGCGCGAACCTTGCGATGGAGTCCGTTGAGGCAGAGGTCAACGGCTGGTCTCCGGCGCCCTACTCGACCAAGGCAGAAGTGGACGCGAGTTACAAGGCCATGCTCGACACCCTCCTCGACGAGCGGTTCGACGACGCGGTGGATGTCGGGCTGGCGTCGCACAACCTCTTCGATGTGGCATGGGGGCTCGGATTGGTCGAGCGCCTTCGAGAACGCGGGGTCGAGCGACGTCTCTCCTTCGAGATGCTCGAGGGAATGGCACCGGCGCAGGCGCAAGCGCTGCGCGAGGCACACGGCGAAGTGCTTCTTTACACGCCCGTCGTTCGACCGAGCGACTTCACGGCGGCGATTGCGTATCTCGTACGCCGCCTCGACGAGAACACGGCGCCTGACAACTTTCTTCACAACCTCTTCGATCTCCAGCCGGGAAGTGCCGTCTTCGTAGCGGAAGCCGACCGGTTCCGGACGGCAGTTGCGGGGCGACACACCGTCTCCACGACCCCGCGACGAGCGCAGGACCGCCGGCTTCCGATCGTCGACTCCGACCTGTCCCGGGCGTTCGAGAACGAGCCCAACACCGACTTCTCGCTCCACGCCAACCGCCTCTGGATCACCGACGCTCTCGCAACATGGCGTCCGCCGACATCGGCGATCATGCCGGTCGTCAACGGCATCGGAACTCCCACGGGTCACGTCGCCCGAGTCGATTTCACCTGTTCACCGTTTGACGCATACGACGTACATCTCGCCGATCGCGCCCTGGTCGACGCCACCGTCGCCATTGCCACTGCAGCGGCGGAACGCTGGAGTTCGACGCCACCCACCGACCGGGCCCTCCTCGTCAATCGGGTCGGCGATGTGGTCGCCCAAAGGCGTGGCGAGCTGCTCGTCGCGATGGCCCACGATACCGGCAAGACGATGCTCGAAGGCGACCCGGAGATCAGTGAGGCAATCGACTTCGCCCGTTACTACGCCCGTTGCCTCGACGACTTCACCCGGCTGACGGCCAGCGGAGTCATTCCCCGCCCGGTCGGCACCGTGGTGATCGCGCCTCCCTGGAACTTCCCCTTCGCCATCGCTCTCGGCGGGGTGCTCGCCGCCGCGGCCGCCGGGGACACGGTGATCCTCAAACCGGCCCCCCAGGCTGTACTCATCGGCAAGCTCGTAGCCGAGTGCTGCTGGGAGGCGGGCATCGCTGCAGACATCGTGCAGTTCCTTCCGTGTCCGGACGACGAGGTCGGGCAGGCGCTCATCACCCACGCGGGCGTCGGCGCTGTGGTGCTCACGGGGGCGCGCTCCACCGCCGAGCTGTTCCTCGGATGGAAGCCGAGCCTTCGTCTCCACGCCGAGACCAGCGGCAAGAACGCGCTGATCATCACGGCGTCGGCAGACATCGAGCTCGCGGTGAAGGACCTCGTGAAGTCGGCCTTCTCCCACGCCGGACAGAAGTGTTCCGCGGCCAGCCTTGCCATCGTCGAGGCATCGGTCTACGACGATCCGTCGTTCTTCCGACGCCTCGCTGATGCGACGCGGACGCTGAAGGTCGGCCCGGGCCACGACGTCGGAACCGACGTGGGACCGCTCATCGATCCGCCCACCGGCAATCTCCAACGTGCGCTTACTGCTCTCGACGCCGGCGAGTCCTGGCTCGTGGAGCCGCGCCAGCTCGACGAGTCCGGTCGTTTGTGGTCACCAGGAATTCGCATCGGTGTACGCAGTGGCTCCTGGTTCCACCACAACGAATGCTTCGGACCCGTGCTCGGCATCATGCGCGCTGACGATCTCGACGAAGCAATCGCGATGCAGAACGCCGTTGCCTACGGCCTCACGGCCGGCCTCCACAGCCTCGACGCCGCCGAGATCGAACGATGGACGCACGGCGTCCAGGCCGGAAACCTCTATGTCAACCGCGGCATCACCGGTGCCATCGTCCGTCGTCAGCCGTTCGGTGGATGGAAGCACTCGGTGGTCGGTCCGGCGGTGAAGGCCGGCGGCCCGCGTTACGTCGCGTCGTTGTGCGACTGGATCCGCGCCGGTGACGTGAGCGGGTGTCTCGCCTCGGTCGAAACAGCGGCGGCATTCAGCGACTGGGCCCGACGTGAACTGACCGCCGAGCACGACCCATCCGGCCTTCGCGCGGAGTCGAACGTTCTGCGCTTGCGCAGTCTCCCTGGCGGTATCGCCGTGCGAATCGGGGCCGAGGAAGATCCGGCGACCGGCGACGCCTGCCGCGCGATCGCCACCGCCACCCGCTGCCGCGTGCACGTGTCTGACGCGTCGACCGAGACCGACGACGCCTTCGCCGCTCGCCTAGTCACACTGGGCGTCGACCGGCTCCGCGTGCTCGGCACGACGAGCGACGCCGTCTTGCGGAGCGCTCACGCCGCCGGCGTAGCCGTGGACCCTCGCCCTCTGTCCCTCGAACCCGAGATCGAGGCGCCCCGCTGGCTCCGCGAACAGTCCGTCACCACGACCATGCACCGCCACGGTTCGCCAACCGCCTCGGCTCGTCACGCGGAGACGTAGGCACACGTACTACTGGGACACGTCGCTCGTAGGAGGGGCGCGTCTCAAGACCGACCCGCAGCGTCATACGGCTGGCCGCTGACTCCTGAACAACCCGGGGGTAACGCCGGTCTCGCGTCGGAAGAACTTGACGAAATTGGTGGCTTCGTCGAAGCCGAGCTCTTGGCTGATCGCCGAGACCGGCAGCGTGGTGTGGGCGAGAAGACGTTGGGCCTCCAACACGATTCGGGCGACAAGCCACTCCTTCGTGGTCACCCCGGCCACTGCGAGCGTTGCCCGATCGAGGCTCTTGACCGAGTACCCGAGTTCAGCGGCATACGGTGCCGCACCGTGCCATCGCCGGAACTCCCGCTCAGCCGTGTTGAAGAAGTACCGGTATCTCTCGGCGAGTCGAGGATCGACAGCACTGTGTCCGGCGACGGCCACATGGACGAGCTGGAGGCGAGCGATGAGGGAATGGAACTGGGCTATCAGCAGCTCGTTCTTCAACCGCGCGTCGCCCCGCTCGACCGTGTCCCGGGCCATCCGCTCCAACGCTTCGATCACGGCCTCGTTCGTTCCGCCCGAGGTACGAAGGTGCGCGGGCAACGCAGCGGTTCTCGAAGCGACGTCGGCCGCCATCGAACCCGACCCGGCGGTCGGGAGGTCGCTTCGGAGGATCACGAACCAGCCGGCCCAACCCGGTTCGTCACCGAATCGATGCACCTGGCCCGGTTGGACCTGCACGACGGACCCTCGTGTGCACTTGTAGGTCTCGAAATCGACCGTGTGGGTGTACGTACCGCTGGTGACGACGAGCAGGCAGTGGAAGTCGATCCGTTCGAAGCCGCGACCCTTGAGTCGGGCAACACGTGCCCGGAGTTCAGCAGCCGCGATCACCTCGACCCCGAGTTGATACCCGCCGGGCGGGGTGAAGCGGACCGGTGTCACGTTCGGGCGAGACCGCGGGTCGGTCGTTGAACGGCGTCGCACGATGTCCAGTTTCTACCATCACGACACGAATTCCTACCTTGTCGAACCACGACCGGATCCGAAGAGTGAACGTTGTCGATTCGACGACTACCCGGTTGGCAAAGCGCCTACCGCTGTTCCACCCAAAGGAAGCTCATGAACAGAGACCGTGTTGCCCAGCTTGGCTACATCGGAATCGAAGTCAGCGACCTCGGTGCGTGGAAGGAGTTCGCCGGCGACTGTCTGGGTCTCGAACTCAGCGACAGCGACGGCGACGACCTCGCCCTGTTGCGACTGGACGACAATCACCATCGCATCGCTCTGCGGCCCGGGGTACGAGATGACCTCGCATACGTCGGATGGGAGGCCCGCGACGAGGCCGCCCTCGGCGCCGTTGCGGATCGGCTGCAGTCACTCGGCTACACGGTTGCTCCGGGTAGCGAGGAGCAGGCGAGGGAGCGCTGCGTCGTTCGGCTGATCACCACGACCGATCCCGACGGCAACGCCACCGAGATCTTCTACGGCCCGCTCGTCCGGACCGAGCGGCCGTTCCGGTCACCGCGCGCAATTGGCGGATTTGTCGCCGGAGCGCTGGGGCTCGGTCACATCGTCCTGAGCGTCAACGACCGTGAAGCGAGCCTTCATTTCTACCGCGACGGGCTCGGTCTGCGCATCTCGGACTTCATCGAGCTCGACGTGGGCGACAACGCCACCACGATCGCCGCCTTCCTTCACAGTGGTCCCAGGCACCACTCCATTGCGCTCGTCGAGGTGTCCGCACCGAAGCGACTGCATCACGTGATGTTCGAACTCTGCCGACTGCACGACGTGGGGTCAACCTACGACCTGTGCCTCGACCGCGGCATAGCGATCACGTCGGGTCTTGGATGCCACACCAACGACCGGATGGTCTCGTTCTACATGGAGACGCCCTCCGGCTTCCAGGTCGAGTACGGCCACGGTGGACGGCTGATCGACGACGCTGACTGGGAGGTCCAACTGCACCGTGCGCCGAGCATCTGGGGGCACCGCCCGTTGGCGAGCTGAGTCTCGAACCCGAGATCCGAGCCCCGCCCGCTCCGCAAACAAGTCGGTCGCCACGACGATGCACCCGCTGCGGCCCGCCGACGAAGTTCCGACGCGAACCGCTGAGTGCGGACGTCGCCAGGGTTGCCAAGCGGTTGTCATACACGATATATTTATCGTATGACAATGATGAGCTTCCGGGTCGAGGACGAGGAAGCGACGCGGGCACAACGCTGGGCTGACGAGCTCGGGATCGACAAATCGGAACTCCTGCGCGAAGCGCTTCACCGCCATCTCACCCGGCTTGCGTCCGAGCGCGATGCGGTGACATGGGTTGACGTTCCGCTCAGCGACGATGAGAAGTCATTCGGCGCGATTGCGGAGTGGGGACCCGCCGAGGGTTGGTCGGACTGGGCCGATGCGAAACGGTGAGTTGTGGTTCGCCGCAACTCCCGGCGGCGACCGTCCCGTCCTCGTGTTGACGCGAGATCCTGTCGCTGATCACATCGGCGCCGTCGTCGTTGCCGCCGTCACCCGGACCGTTCGAGGACTCGTTTCGGAGCTTGCATTGACGGCGCTCGAAGACGGGGTTCCGTCGGACTGCGTCGTCAACTTCGACAACGTCCACACGATTCCTCGAAGCGCGTTCCGTCGGCCGATCGTGAAGCTCGACCCTCATCGAATGGCTCAGGCCTGCCAGCGCCTCCGCGACTCCACCGGCTGCTGACTCGCGTCCAAGGCGCGCGCTGGCCCCGCCCCTCAAGAGGGCAATCAGGCGGAGATGAACTCGGCGATGAGTTGCGAGAGGCGCTCGGGCTGATCCCAGCAGACGAGCGTCTTGCAGTTCTCGATCATCACCAACCTCGCAGTCGGCACCTCGGAACAGAGTCGTTGCGCAAGCGCGGGCTTGAACGCCTTGTCATCCGCCCCCCATGCGACGAGGAACGGCAGCGTGGTTGACCGCAGCGCTGCGGCCGCTTCGTTCGTGACGTGAGGGCCGAAACCCTTGATCACCTTGTTGGCGTCGCGTCGGACCAACTTGCTCGCCAACAGCGCGTCGGCCCACCGGTGGATCTTCACGCCGTCGACCTCGTTGGTGAGCCGACCGAAGACGAAGGGCAGCTTCCAGAACGCTTTGACCTTCAAGGCGCGCGCGGTGATCGACATCGATCCGGGGATGTAGGGCAGCGCATTGAAGTAGCGGAAGATCTTCGGCGGGAAGTCGTCGTACATGTCGCAGTTGGTGAGCACCACCCGACCGAGGCGCTCGGGATGGTTCATGGCGACGACCTGGGAGATGGCGCCCCCGCTGTCGTTGCCCACAAGGGTCACGTCACGCACGTCGAGATGATCCAGAAGTTCAGCGACGGCGTGGGCGAGGCCGGCGGCAGAAAGATCGGCGTCATCGTCGGCCGGAATGCGATGAGCGCCCATCGGCAGGGTCGGAAAGACACAGCGGAACCGGTCGGCCAGCAGCGGCACCATCTTGTCCCAGTGTGACGCCTCGGCGATCACCAGGTGGAGGAACACGATCGTCGGCCCCTCGCCGATGTCGCGATACTCGATAGTGCCCAGATGGGTGGCTGCGTGCTTTGGCTGCGGCCACGCAGTGCCGTGAAGAGCGGACATCACGCTGCAGCGGGATCGTGGATCTTCCCGGCGGTCAGCAGGTCGAAGTGGTCGGCGACGTAGGTGAGCGCGGTGTCGAAGTCCATTGCGACGAACGCCGCCAGGAAGGCTTCGACGATTGCCGATGCGTCTGTCGGTGTCTCGGGCACGTCGTGTTCCTCCGGTTCGGGGCGGGTACCGTGGAGATCACGGTTGCCGCCGCTTGTTGTAGTGGTCACTGCGTACCGTATTCGTAGTATTCACTACAGTCAAGAACAACATGGGCCACCGGCACACCAAAGAAGAAATCCTCGAGGGCGCGGTCGCTGCCGCATTCGAGGACGGACTCAGCCAGCTGACGTTCGGTCGCTTGGCGAAGAGGCTTGGGATCAACGATCGGACCATCGTGTATTACTTCCCGAGCAAGGACGATCTGATCAGCGAGGTCGTCGTGTCGATGGGTCTCTCACTGCAGACCATACTGGGCGAGGCCTTTTCGAAGCCTGCGGCCACTCACGTCGAACTGGCCCGGGCGGCTTGGCCCGTGCTCGCCCGCACCCAGGCCGATCCGATCTTCGCCCTGTTCTTCGAAGCGAACGGTCTCGCCGCGGCGGGCCGAGCTCCCTACAACACGCTCGTTCCAGTCCTCGTCGAGGCATGGATCGACTGGGTCGTCAGATTCTTGAAGGGACCGGCGAAGCAGCGACGGGCCGAAGCAGAGGCGGCGATCGCCCTCATCGACGGCCTTCTACTCCTCCGCCAGCTGGGCGGCCCGGCGGCGGCGAACCGGGCGGCGGCACGCATGGGCGTCGCGTAGCGCAACCGACGCGAGCGCAGCCGACGACTCGGCGACGGATCGCTCAGGTACCGGCGAGGCGGGCGACGACTGGAGCGAACGCGTCGATGGCGTCGGACGTGACGATCATGTAGGAACCGTCCCAGCGTTCGCGGCGGGCGTGGATCTCGTCGACCAACGCATCGACCGAACCGACGAGCGTGTTCGGCGATGCCAGCACCGCCTCCGGAGGCACGCCGCCCATGTACCCGCCGATGGTTGTCGCGGCAGCCATGGTGTCGTCGGTGACGTTGGTGAAGAAGTTCAGGAACGCGATCTCGAGATCGCCATAGCGCTCCGCGGCGGCGTTCTTCACTATGGCCATCTTCGCATCGGTCTCCGCCGCGGCGATGCTCGCCCACGCAGCGGCATCGAACTTGCCGGCACCGACGTTGGGATTGACCGACACGATGTCGCCCAGCCGAGCCGCCGTCTCGAGGATGCGCTTGCCGCCACCTCCGGAGAGAATCGGCGGTCCTCCGGCCTGCACCGGTCGAGGTGTGCCGACCATCTTGTCGATCGTCCAGTTGGCTCCTTTGTGCTCGACCGGCGAGCCCGACCACAGGCCACGGATGATGCCGATGGCTTCGGCCAACCGGTCGATGCGCACGCCCGGCGAGTCACGGGTGATGCCCGTCCAGTCGTAGTCCTGATCCATCCACCCCGCCCCGATGCCCAACTCGAAGCGGCCGTCGGACAGGAGGTCCATCGTGGCGGCCTCCTTGGCCAACGCCGCCGGATGACGGAAGTCGACTCCATAGACCATCGATCCGATGCGCAACTTCGTCGTCACTGCGGCGGCCGCGGCGAGCGCGGGAGTGGGGGCGAAGCCGTCGGTGAAGTGATCGGCCACGCATAAACTCGAGTAGCCGAGGTCCTCGGTCTTGCGGGCGAGCTCTGTCCACGCCGCACCCGTCTTCGCCTTTCCCGCCATGATGCCGAACCGAAACGTACGAGGGTGAGCCATGCAAGCACTCTACGGGGCCCGGGTCCCCTGAAGCAGCCGGTGCCGCAACCCACCTTTTTCGGAAGAATGGGCGGGCTGGTCGATCCCATGCGTTCGTAGTATTCGGAGATGAGTGCGAACCGCCATACTGCGCTTGAACGCCTCCGGGCGGAACACGGTTCCGAGGTCTTCGAACTGCTCGGCAAAGGAATTAGTGGAGCCGACCTCGCCTCGGTCCTGCTCGAAGCAGCCGAGCGGCGAGCAGCAGCGCTCACGCCGGTCGACGTGCTTGGTCAATACGAACGCGACCGGTTCGTTCGACCCTCGACCATCGACGGGCGCCGAATGGCAATCGTCGAGCATCGGGCAATCTCGGCAATCGCCGATGAGTTCGACGTGCTCACACTGGCACCGCTCACCCCGCTCGGCACCCACTGCGTCATTGCCGGCGTCCACCAAAACCGAGTGGTCACCACCATGCGCGGAAGTGAGGTCGCGGCCGACCCGACCAACGGACTCGCGCTCGAAGCCGCGCTTCGACGGCGAGAGCGCTCGCGGTCGGCACCGCGATCGGCAGAATCTGTGTCGCTCGCCGGAGTGCAACGAGTAACCAGGGCCCAGCAGTTCAGCGGACCCATGTCGTTTGCCCACTTCTCGCTGCTGGGCATGGTGGTCGCAGGACGCGACATCGGAAGCCGGTCGTTTGAACGACACGCGTTGGTCCAGCTGCTGACGGCCATGGTGGCGGTGGTGAGGGGTGCCGGCGCCGATGGGGCGGTCGTTGCAACCACTGATTTCGACGGCCGACCCGGAAGCGTCGAGGCCCTCGGTGAAGTTGCCGGCGAACTCGGAGAACAAGGAATCGACGTGCGTAGCGACGAAACCAGAACCGCGGGCCGCGGCTACTACCCGTCGTGGTGCTTCAAGCTCCACGCAGTCTTCGGCGACGAAGAACTCGAGGTCGGCGACGGCGGCTTCGTGCCGTGGACGCAACTCCTGCTCTCCAACGCGAAGGAACGTCTGCTCATCGGCGGCATCGGTCTCGACCGATTGGCGATCGGCGCGTCACGCGCCGGGAAGTGAACGGATGCCGACGACGAGGCCCTGTTTCCTGGGCCGATCCCTCGGCTTCGCCCCTTCCCCTACTTCTTCGACACCCGACCTCGAAGGGCGAGGAGCGCAAGGCCGAATCCGACCACGAACACCCCCGAGATGGCGAATACGGCACCGAAGATGTCGGTCGACCAGCCTCCGGTGATCACCGAGCGAAGTCCCTCCAACAGATAGGTCACTGGGTTGAGCGACACGAGGGTTTGTAGCCAGCCAGTCATGGCCGCTTTCGGCACCGTGGTCGTAGTGATGAACGCGAACGGGAAGAAGATCAGAAATGCCGAGTTGACCGCGGCCGGGTTCGCCGTCTTCAACGCAATGGCGTAGCTGAAGCCGGTGAACGCCAGGCCCCACAGCCCGCACAGCAACGCGAAGATCACGATGCCGATGATCCCCGTTTCGAATCGAACTCCGAACGCACTGGCGACGGCGATGATCGGCAGCGTGAGCACCATGGCGAGGAAGAAGTCCGCCATCATCAACCCGAGCAGCAGGGTGATCCGCTTGATCGGTGTGGCGAGCATGCGGTCGAAGTAGCCGCTCTGGATGTCGGCCACGAGCGCCCCGGCCCGGGATAGGCCGGTCACGGCGAAGATCACCGCAGGCGGCAGCTGGAACGCCTTGTAGTTTCCGACGTTGGCGGCCTGCTCGCCGAGTTTCTGCAACGTGCCGACGTTCACCACGTAGAAGAACGCTCCGATGATCAGCGGCGGGATCACGGCTTCGCGATCGCGGAACATGCCGCGGAGTGAACGCCGCGCGACCGTGGCGAGGTCGCCAGCAAACCCCGCTTCACGGGCGAGGAGATGCTGGCGCGGGGAGGCGCTCACAGGTGAGCTCCGGTCAGTTCGAGGAACACGTCGTCGAGCGTGGGACGGCGCAGTGTCATCGACGTGACGGTGATCCCGGCTGCGGCAAGGGCGATCGCCACAGGACCGATGGCTGCGGCACCGTTGGACGTGACGATCGTGAGTTCCGGCCCGTGGATCTCCACCGGTCCGCACGAGTCGACCGTGGCCGCGACGACCTTCGCCCGATCGATGTCCGAGGAAACGGTGGCGATGATCACGTCGGAGCCGATCGATCGCTTGAGCTCGTCCGGCGTCCCCTCGGCCACGATGCGTCCGCCGTCGATGATGGCGACGCGGTCGGCCAGTTCGTCGGCCTCCTCGAGGTACTGGGTGGTGAGGAAGATCGTGACGCCGTGGTTGTCGTTGAGTCGGCGCACCTCCTCCCACACGCTGGCGCGACTGGCTGGATCAAGCCCGGTCGTCGGCTCGTCGAGGAACACGACCGACGGTTGATGGACCAGCGCCATGGCCAGGTCGAGACGACGCGCCATGCCACCGGAATACGTACCGGTCCGCCGGTCGAGTGCATCGCCGATGTCGATCAGCTCGCTCAATTCCTGCACCCGTCGCGCCCGATCGGTCTTGTTGAGACCGTAGTAGCGGCCCTGAAGGTCAAGCAGTTCCCGTCCGGTCTGCTTGGGGTCGAGAGCACTTGATTGCAGGGCGACGCCGATGCGAAGACGAATGTCTGTCGCCTGCGTGGCCACATCGAATCCGGCGACCTGCGCCGATCCGCCGGTGGGCGAGATCAGTGTGCATAGCATCTTGACCGTGGTCGACTTTCCGGCACCGTTCGGGCCGAGGAAGCCGTAGATCGCTCCGGCTTCCACCTGCAGATCGACGCTGTGCACAGCGTCGATGTCACCAAACCTCCGCTGCAACCCGACGGCAGAAATCGCATGTTCCATGCGCTCCGGTCTAGTGGGTCGAGACGTGTCGGGATGCACGACAAGGGCCGAACTACGTAGTGGGCCGACCACGCAGCGTGAAAGATACGTAGTCGGTACCGATCCCGTTCACGGCACGGACCCGGAAGCTGGGTGCATGAACGCAACGCGCCCCAATTCTTCGACCGATCGACCCGCCGGTCCCCGACGCTTCGTCGGCCGACTGGCCAAGATCATGGTGAGCCTTGTGCTTGCATCCACGATCGGAGTCGCTAACATCGCTTCGGCCGCGCCCGGCGATCCGCTGAACGAGCCTGACGACGATCCCATTACCGGCATGGAGGCCAATTGGGCGCCATCTCCTCTGGGTTTCGACTTCAAGAATTCCTCCCGGGTGAAGGGATGGGAAAAAAACTGGAATCCGGGTGGTCAGACGGGCTGGTACAACGACGCCTACGTCAACCCGAAGTCGTTCACGGTCAAGCTCGACGGCTGCCGGACCGCCAGCGATGGCGTCAACTCGATCAATGGTGTTCCCACGGTGAACAAGTACGAATGGAACTCCAACGGCAAGATGTTCACGACGGACTACTGCAGTGCCGTGGAGGTGCTGTTCCCGGAAGAGGGTGAGTACCCGGTGAGCCTCAAGGTCATCAAGCCCGACGGTGGCATCCTCGGGTCGTGGGACCGTGACGTGCTGGTCAAGGACCTGCTCGTCGTGATCATCGGCGATTCGATGTCCTCGGGAGAAGGTGCTCCCTTCGTTGGAGGGCCGCCCTGGATCGACAATCGGTGTCACCGGTCCGCCAACTCTGGAGGGGTCAAGGCGGCGGAGCGGATCGAGCACCGCAGCGTGGCCTCCGTTACTTTGCTAAATTTCTCCTGCTCGGGCGCAACCATAAACACCGATTGGAAGAACTACTCGGGGATTCTCGATCCCTATGAGCTGACGGCTCCTTCAAGCGGAAGCGGCATCATCGGCGGCTACGCAGGGATGATCGACGACACCACCGTGTTGCAGAAGTCGCAGCTCCAGCAGATCAAAGATGCCGTCGGGAACCGGGAAATCGACGCAGTCATCATGTCGGCGGGACTCAACGACGTTGGCATGGCGAAGATGACGCAGGTTTGTGTTCTGTTCATCGACTGCTTCAATGAAGACGTGGGGTACTACCCAAATGATATCGCTCTGAAGAAGCGAGTGAAGGCCGACGCGGCCAAACTTCCAGCGCACTTCAATTCGATGAAGGCCGAGATCACGCGACTCGGCATCAAGACGAAACGCAGGCTCCTCCTGGAATATCCCAACCCTCTCTACGGTGACAATGGCGGACTCTGCAGCGACATTCTCGAGGACGCGGTGGCGAACGGACTGCTCGGCGGGGTGTTCAGTTTCCTCGATGCGATTCCCTTCAAAGGGTGGGGAACAGCAGAGGTGAAGTGGGCGAACAATGACGTGTACTCCTGGCTGACAACGGGCCTGAATCAGGGCGCTATCAATGCTGACTTCGAGATCGTCGGCGGCATCTCGGATGCGTTCAAGGGTCATGGGTACTGCGCCTCGAAGGGCAAACGATTCATCAACACGGCGGGTGATGCCAGGGCGGACAGGGGAATCATGACCGGAACGATGCATCCCAACGTCGCGGGCTATCTGGCCATGGCCGACAAGATCATGGTCAGCCTCACCCCGAACGTGCCACCGATCCTCTGGAAGGATACGTACACCACGAAGGCCAACACGCCGCTCACCGTCAATTGGACCAAAGGAGTCTTGGCGAATGACTCCGACGAGGACATTGCCGAGATCCTCCGGGCCAAGCTCGGGACGCCGCCGACGAAGGGTACGGTGAAACTCCGTGAGGGCGGCGGGTTCACCTACACACCGAAGCCGGACTTCGTCGGCACGGATTCGTTCTGGTACTCCGTGGGGACGGGAGCGTTCACCCGGGTTCAGAGGGCGACGATTTCCGTCAAGGCCAGCGGCGCCTCCCGCTCAGGACCGGTTGCCCCGGCAATCATCGACCTGTCCGACGACACGCCGGAGGTCCGCGACGACGCCGAGGCCACCCCACGTGCCCTCGCCGAGGACGGTGCTCCGGTGAGCGAGTTCTTCTCCGACACGTTCGGCGATCCCCTCGACTACGCCAATGCCGAAGACGTCGCCCTCGTCACTGAGGGACCGATCGAAGGCGTCAGTTCGGTGCCAACGCTTTCCAACGGCCAACTACGTCTCGAATTCAACAAACCCGGCTACTTCTCACCGGCATGGGCCGGATACGACACCGGCGGGAACGAACGCGGATCGGTGGCGACCCTCCACGATCGGGAGACGGGCAACCACCCGATCGACCCTGCGAAATACACCAAGGTGCGGGTCCGGATGAATGTTTCGGCGGAAGTCGGTGCCGGAGTGCAGTTCTACACCTGCGCCCAAGGCGTGAACGCGACGTGCGAAACAACGAATCCGTTCGTCACCACCGTGGGTTGGCGGACCTACGAATTCGCCCTTCCGAAGGGCGCACCGGTCACCGGCATTCGCGTCGCCATCACCCCGGACGCCAACAACCCGGTGGTCCGAGCAGAAATTGACTGGGTTCAGGTCGTCGGCCCCCATCAAGGCAACGCCGCCAGTGACGGGAACGTTGCCGGACCGGTGCCCGAGGTGCTCAACCCGGACGTGGCAGGTGCGGTGCCCTACCTGTTCCCGGCCGGCGGCAAGCCCGTGCCGTACACCGGACGAACCTGCGCGAACAACGACTGGGCGACCCGGGTCATCGGTGACCCGTGGGACTTCGCCAAGCCGTCGGACATCGCTTTCGCGGAGCAGTACAAGAAGGGCTGGACAGCCAACGGCATCTTTGCCGGCCAATGGGATCGTGCGGCGTTTGCCGCCACGTCGACCCCGGGCGATCCCAACCTGCGATTGAACATGGGCAAGAACGTCATCGACACCAACACCTTTCATCGAGTGACTGCTCTCCTCGGAAAGTACGACGGAAGGTACAGCCAGCAGTTCCTCCCAAACTCTGACAGCGGCTGGGTGTTCCGAGTCATGAGCAAGGCGACACTGACGTCCAAGAGTTTCCAGCAATTCAATCCGGTCACCGAATACCCCAACGACACCACGTTGAGCATCGACCTCAAGGACCCCACGCCGTACAACGGGGTCGACGCGGCACCCACCGACTCCACCGAGAAGGTGCCCGGCCAGACAGGTTGGGTCGAAACGCAGGCGATGTTTCGGGTCGACCTCTTCGAGCCGTACAACGAGCGGTTCAGCTACGTCGACGAGGTGCTGTTGGCTACCGATGACTGCGGAGTGAACGACTTCGACATCGTGTTCGCCGAGAACAACAACGCCGGTGGTAACGCGGAACTGATGTACTCATCGTCACCTCGCGGTCCATGGAAGAAGATCGCTTCGGTTCCGGCCCAGCCTGGACGAAACACCTACAAGTGGTCAGGTCCGAAGGGCCTGTGGTGGATCAAGGTGGGTATCACCGGTGCGGATGGCACCTACGGGGAGAACGTCTCGACCGGACCGGTTCGCATCGGCACCAACTTTGCCAAACAGATCTTCGCCAATCAGCAGAAGAAGGGCAAGTAGAACGTCATGCGTCGTCGCGGCGAAGGACAACGTCATGCGTGGTCGCGGCAAGTGACACGCAATGCACCAACGTGCAGCGCAGCGTCTCGGCATGGCTTGCGCGTTGCTTCGTCCATCCGGGTCGTCACTCGTGACGGCCCGGACCGACGACCCTCCAGTAGGCTCCGAGATTGCTCGGGTCAGGTGTCGGACCCACAGATCACAAACTCGGAGATCTCGTGCTGGGACGGGTGTCGGAACTCGAACAGGTCACGTGCGCGATGAAACGCGCTGACCTTGTTGGAGTGGTGCTCACCGGAGACGCCGGTGTCGGGAAGTCGACCGTCCTCGCGGCGGCGGTCGAGAAGGCCCAGAGCGAAGGTTTCGCAGTCATCCGGCTCTTCGCCAGCAGAGCGACGTCAACCCTCCCGCTCTACGCCTTCAGTTCGCTCCTCGAGACCACCGACATCGACCAATCAATCGAACGGTTCGTTGCCGTTCGCCGCGCGCTTGCCGAAGTCAGTCAGGGCCGCCCTCTGCTCATCGCTGTTGACGACGCCCATCTGCTCGACGATTCCTCCGCCGTGCTGGTCAGCCAGCTCGCCCGTGAACTTGCGGTGTTCCTCCTCTGCGGCGTCCGAAACGGAGAGCCGACACCAGAGCCCATTTCGTCGCTCTGGGTGCAAGGTTCAGCGGTTCTCGTGCCGGTTGGTCCACTGAGCCGTGAGTTCGTCATCGAATTGGCGGCTGAGGCTCTCGGGGGACCGCTGTCACCAGTCCTCGAAGCAGAGATCTGGAAACGGACGAATGGGAACCCGCTCCATGCCCGCGAGCTCACCCTGGGCTCGCTCGGGGCCGGAGCAATCCGAGAACTCGACGGTGTCTGGACGATGGTCGGCCCGTTGGCGTCGTCGACTGCGCTCGTCGACCTTGTTCGCCAACGTCTGAGCTCGCTGAGCGACGAGCAGAACCAAGCGCTCTGCTGCGTCGCTCTCAGCGAGCCAGCGGGAATCGGGCTTCTCGAGGCGGTGATCAGCAGCGAGGCCCTCATTGCGCTCGAAGAGGCTGGGCTCGTGCGGGTGTTCCAGGATCGTCGCCGCGTGACCGTGCGTTTGACTCATCCGCTCTACGGAGAAGTTGTCCGGTCTCAGACATCGCAGTTGCGGGCCCGCAAGATCCGCAGAACGCTGGCTGATTGCGTGATGGCCTTCGGCGCACGCCGCCATGACGATGCGCTCGCCGTCGCGAGCTGGCGTCTAGACGCCGGCGATGTCGACCCGGTCGGATTTGCGAAGGCAGCATTCGACGCGATCCGACGACACGACATCGACCTCGCCGAACGCCTTGCGACCGCCGCACACGACCGAGAACCGAGTGAGCTCACCTCGAGGGCACTTGCGATGACCCGCCACCTGCTCGGCCGCCACCATGAGGCTCTCGACGTGTTGGTCGAGCCACTCGCCAACGCTTCAGCAGGCGGAGCCCAATGGGCACGGATTGGTGTGCTCGACGGCCTCATCCGGGCGCGAGGGGTCGGGGACTACCCGGGTGCGCTCCACGTGCTCGCGGGAGTCGCCGCGGCCGACGGATCGGTCCGCACGCATCGGCGCGCCGAAGCCATGAGGGCGCTCATCGAGCTCTTGCAGGGTGACGCTACGTCGAGTCGGGCGCGATCTGAGCACCTCGTCGAGAGCGGTGCCGACGAGCCGGAGGTGTATGCCTCATACGTTGGTGCAACGTCGGCGGGCGGACGCCCCGAACTGGCAGTGCGAATGGCTGAGGAGTATCTGGGTCGCAACCCGACTCTCGACCCACGATCGCTGTTTCCCGACTTCCACTGGGTTGCACTGCTCGACTCCGGCGCGCTCGAAACCATGACCAACGTCGTCGCCGACGCGTGGGAGAACGCCACAGACCTCGCCGATTTGCACCGACAGGCGAGATCCGCGCTGGCCTATGGCCATGTGCTGCTCGACCGTGGTCACGCGAAATCGGCCCGACGGTGGTTTGACACGTCAGCGAGATTCTTCCGATTGATCGGTGAGCGTTTCGGCGAACGATGGGCGCTGTCTGGCCGGCTGCTCGCGTCGGCGTACCTCCGAGACATCCCTGACGCCGACGCCACCGTGGACGCGCTCAACGCCATCCCGAGCCATCCCGCCGCCTTCTTCGAGATTTACGGCAAACGGGGAATGGCCTGGCTTCGTGCGGCCCGGGGAGAATCGACCCAGGCCCGCGTCGACCTCATCGAGCTCGCAACGTCGCTGCAGACCGGTGGTTGCGTTAGCCACGCCATTCGTGTCCTGCTCGACGTCGCCCGGCTGGGTGATCCGAACCTGGCTTCACGACACCTCACCGAGTTCGACAACATCGTTGATGGACCGGCCCTTCCGGCGTTCACGGCGTTCGTCCATGCGCTGGCCAATTCCTCAACGGACGGACTCATCGAATCCGCTGACCGGTTCGCCGGTCTCGGCTATCACGCACTCGCCGCCGAAGCGGCAAGCGCAGCGCGAGACGCTCTTGCGCGCGACGGACGGGCCCGCGATGCCGCGGCGTGGACCCGACGAGCGGGCGAGTTTCTGGCCGCCTGCGAAGGTGGAGTCACACCGTTGTTTGCGGTCGTCGAGTCCGTCGTGCCACTCACCCGGCGTGAACGGGAGATTGCCGCGATTGTCGCTGCGGGCCGAACAAGTCGGGAGGTTGCCGAGACCTGCTTCCTCAGCGTCCGAACGGTGGAAACCCATCTTGCGAGGATTTACGACAAGCTCGGCGTTCGCACCAGGTCCGAACTCGCCGACGCCCTCGCCTCGTTGACTACCGGGCGAGTGGCGTGAACGACACCGTCGGGAACGGTTCCGAGAAGCCCGATCTCTACGCTGCCATCGGTGGCGCACCCACCGTCGAAGCCGTCGTCGATGAACTGTACCGCCGGCTTTCCGGTGATCCGTTCGTTCAACACCACTTCCAGCCCGAGCGACTCGCGACGCTCAAAGCGGCCCAACGCGAGTGGTTTACCGAGGCGCTTTCCGGGGCCAAGGAGTTGCCGAAAGACCTTGCCTCAGCGCACTCCGGACTCAAGATCTCCGATGAGGAGGTGGCCGCTGTACTGGGCCATCTTGAAGACATCCTGAACGGGGCACCCCTTTCACCGCGTATCCGAAGAGCAGTTCTCGCGCTCGTGAGCAGACTCTGGTATGCCCGCCAGTTCTGATTGGAACGTCAGTGGTGGGTGTCGACCGGTCCGACGCGACCACGAAGTGATAGCGCCCGAGCGACCAGCGCAGCCGTCGACTCGCTCGGCCCGGCCAACACACAGAGATGGCCCATCTTGCGGCCCGGGCGAGGCTCGGACTTCCCGTAGAGATGGAGCCGGACCGTGGGATCGCCGGTCACTTCCGCCCAATTCGGCTCGCCGTTCGACCACACATCGCCGAGCAGGTTCATCATCACGGCCGACGTGTGCTGCGACGCGTCGGCCAGCGGCCGACCCAGTGCCGCGCGCCACTGCTGGCCGAACTGGCTCACCGCACACGCATCGATCGTGTGATGGCCTGAATTGTGCGGACGCGGGGCCATCTCGTTGACCACCAGCGACCCGTCTGACAGCACGAACAGTTCCACCCCCAGCACACCAACGTGGCCGAGCGCATCGGCGATCGAACGGGCCAACGACGTTGCCCGCGCAGCCACATCGGTGTGGACGCGGGCCGGAGCAATCGTGTGATCGAGGATCCCGGCAACATGCACGTTCTCCCCAGGCGGATAAGAAACCCACGAGCCATCGTGTCCACGCGCTCCGACGATGGAGATCTCGCAGTCGAAGGGAACGAGTTGTTCGAGCACGGCCTCTTCGGACCCGAGCCTCTTCCACGCTCGAGCGATGTCCGACGGCTCCATGGTCGAGGCGTCGAGGCGCTCCTGACCGCGTCCGTCGTAACCGAACGCCGCCGTTTTCAGGATGCCCCGCCCTCCGAGCGAGGACAACGCCGCAACTACCTCATCGGCCGAGCGGACCACGGCGAACGGCGCGCAAGGAATGCCGTGTTCGGCAAGAAACTCTTTCTCGCGTCGACGATGCTGACAGATCCCAACGGATCTCGCTCCAGGCCGGACGGAAACGCGTTCAGCGAAGGCCTCGAGGAGGGTCGCAGGGAGGTTCTCGAACTCGGCTGTGATCGCGTCACACGCATCGGCAAACGAACGATTGAGCGCCTCGTCGTCATAGGAGCCGACGAATTCCCCCTCGGCCACTTGCGCGGCCGGACCTCCCGGCTGCTCGTCGGTGCGAACCACGCAACGGATGCCGTTTGCTCGCGCGTCGAGCGCGAGCATCCGGCCGAGCTGGCCGCCGCCGAGCACGCCGATCGTCGGCGAACCCACGTCGTCGAGCGCCATCAGAGGAGAGAAGCGTGGGTGGCCCAAGCGGTCACGACAGCCACACCTCCGACGCGACGGCATCATCGTGCGCCTTTTCTCGTTGCTCCGCGAGTCTGCCGGCCACCACTGGGTCGGTGCCGGCGAGCAGGGCCGCAGCAAAGAGCGCGGCGTTGATCGCGCCCGGTTTGCCGATGGCGAAGGTTGCCACTGGGACGCCCGCCGGCATCTGCACGATGGAGAGCAACGCGTCCATCCCCTGCAGAGCCGTGGCCGGGATCGGCACACCGAGGACGGGGACAAGGGTGTGTGCCGCCAACATGCCCGGAAGGTGCGCGGCCCCTCCGGCTCCGGCGATGATGACACGGAGCCCGCGACCTGCCGCGCTCGTCGCGTAGTCGGCCATCTCGATCGGCATACGATGCGCACTTACTATCTTGCGCTCGTGGGCGATGCCGAGCTCACCGAGGATGTACGCGCCGTGCTCCATCACCGACCAGTCGGAAGTGGAACCCATCACGACGCCGACCACCGGACGTGCCCCGGAACTCATAGGCCGCCGCGGCTGTAGTTCGGCGCTTCCTTGGTGATCTGCACATCGTGCGGATGGCTCTCCGCGCGGCCGGCTGCGGTCACCCGCATCAGCCGCGCTCGGCGCAGTTCATCGAGATTCGCTGCACCGGCGTACCCCATGCCGGCCCGCAGGCCGCCCACCATCTGGTGCATCACGTCACCCAGCGATCCCGAATACGGCACTCGCCCCTCGATGCCCTCGGGCACGAGCTTGCCGGTATCGGTCTCGCCGCGGCCCTGGCCGGTGGCGTAGCGGTCGTTCGCCCGACCGCTCAACGCGCCGAGACTGCCCATGCCCCGATAGCTCTTGAAGCGGCGGCCCTCGTAGAGCTCGAACTCTCCCGGCGACTCGTCGGTTCCGGCCAGCACGCTCCCGAGCATGACGAGGTTCGCACCGGCGGCGATCGCCTTCACCACATCGCCCGAGTACGTGATGCCGCCGTCGGCGATCAGCGGGATTCCGAGGCGGCGCGCGGCCAACGCCGCCTCGTGAATAGCCGAGAGCTGCGGCATGCCGGCTCCCGCGACCACGCGGGTCGTGCAGATCGAACCCGCACCCACACCGACCTTCACGGCATCGGCACCCGCACGGACGAGAGCCTCGACGCCTTCCGAGGTGACCACGTTCCCGGCCAGGATCGCGAGGTCGGGCCATGACCCGCGGATCATGGCGATGGTGTCGATCACGCCCTTGGAGTGCCCGTGCGCCGTGTCGAGTGCAACGGCGTCGACGCCGACCTGCACGAGCGCGTCGACGCGCTTCTCGACGTCGGCACCGACTCCCACGGCCGCTGCGACCCGAAGGCGGCCCCGCCCGTCAAGAGATGCGTGCGGATGGTCGCGATGCTTGGAGAGGTCCTTCACCGTGATGAGCCCGGTCAGATGGCCGCGGTCGTCCACGAGGGGCAGCTTCTCGATGCGGTGACGGCGTAACAGGGCTTTTGCCTCATCGAGGGTCGTGCCCGTCGCTGCGGTGATCAACCCTGCCGAGGTCATGAAGTCGGTGACGGGACGCTGCTCGTCGCCGGGTTCGAGAAAGCGGATGTCGCGGTTGGTGATGATCCCGATGAGCAGGCCATCGGGCGCAACGACCGGCACCCCACTGAACCGGAAACGCGCCATCAGCCCTTCGGCTTCCGCGACGGTGGAGAACGGGCCGACGGTCACGGGGTCGGTGATCATGCCCGACTGACTGCGCTTCACCCGCCGCACCTCGGCCGCCTGATCCTCGGGGTCGAGATTGCGATGGATGACCCCGATCCCGCCTTCGCGCGCCACGGCAACCGCCATGCGCGACTCCGTCACCCGATCCATTGCCGCAGAAACGATAGGCACGTGAAGACGGATGCCCCGGGCGAGCATCGCCGACGTGTCGACGTCAGCGGGGAGCACTTCGCTGTACCCCGGCACGACGACGACGTCATCGAAGGTCAACGCGGTGAATCGATCGAAGAGCTCGTCGCCGGTCGGCCGCGGTTGCGTGTGCTCCACGGACAGACCGTCGCGTAGAGGGACCTCCTGTGTTGTGAGCAGCGCAGCGCCAGTAGGTACAGCGTGGACCCTGTCGTTCATGAATGAACCTCCCGGGGTAGGTGGGTGAGCGTGCGAATGAGGAGTCGATGCTCGACTGCATGCATGCGCGCAGCGAGCGACTCGACGGTGTCTGAGGCGAAGATCGGAACATCCTCGAGGGCCAGCACGGGTCCGTCGTCGACCCCTTCGTCGGGCACCAGGTGGACCATCACACCGGTCGACGACCGCCGACCCGCCCGGAATTCGTCGAAGGCACGGGCGATGGCGTCCGTGCCCGCCAACTCACCCGGCCGGGCCGGATGGAGGTTGATCACGCGGCCGGGGAAGCGGTCGAGAAAGGCACTGGTGAGAACGCGCATGAAACCGGCGAGCACCACCCAGTCGGGTGACGCGGTCGACACGATGTCGGCCAACGAGCTGTCCCAGTCCCGGCGGTCGAAGGTCGCCTGAGGACCACGCGGGTGAGCTGCCACCAGCGGCACTCCTGCGTTGGCGGCTCGCAGCAGCGCAAGGGCCTCCGGGCGATCCGAGACGACGCCAACGACGGTTGCGTCGAGCACACCGGCGCCGCACGCGTCGAGAATGGTCTGCAGGTTCGACCCGGCACCCGAAGCGAGCACGGCCAACCTCATCGGAGAACAACCGCTCCTGCGTGTTCGGCGACCACCGCACCGATCTCCCATGCGTCCTCGCCGAGAGCGCCGCGGAGCCGGTCCACATCGCCATGCGCGCAGATGATGATCATTCCGATCCCCATGTTGAGGGTCCGGTGGAGTTCCTCGGCGTCGAGACCACTCACGTCGCGGACGAGCTCGAAGAGCGGAGGGAGTGGCCACGAGCCGAGCTGCACATCGACCCCGAGACCTTCGGGCAGGACCCGCGGGATGTTTTCCTGCAGACCTCCTCCGGTGATGTGCACCAGTGCCTTCACCGTGTGGCCCACCGGACCGTCGAGCAGCGGGGCGAGCACCGGAAGGTAGGAACGATGCGGTTCGAGCAGTGCATCACCGATCGGCACGCGGAGCGGCGCCGGCATCGCGTCGAGCGGAAGGGCCGCGAACATGCGGCGCAACAGCGAGTACCCGCTCGTGTGCGGTCCGCTCGACTCCAGGCCGAGCAGGACATCGCCGGCCACGATGGTCGACAGCGGCAGCAGGGCGGCACGCTCGGCAAGCCCGACGAGTGTCCCGGCCACATCCACGTGCCCGTCGTGGTAGACCCCGGGCATCTCCGCTGTTTCGCCGCCGAGAAGCGCGCACCCGTTAAGCGAGCAGGCCTCGGCCATACCGGACACGATGTCGGCCACCTGCTCGGCGACGATCTTCGATGCAGCGATGTAGTCGAGGAAGAACAGTGGTCGGGCGTTCTGCACGAGCACGTCGTTCACGCAGTGGTTCACGAGGTCGATGCCGACGCCCCGCAACCGACCGGCTTGCGCCGCGAGAGCTACCTTCGTGCCCACGCCGTCGGTCGAGGCGACGAGCACCGGGTGCTCCATCGACTTCAGCGCGGAGACATCGAACACCCCGCCAAACCCACCCACGCCGGCCAGCACGCTCGGCCCGTGGGTGGCCGACACCGACGCCTTCAGCATGTCCACCGCGCGATTGCCCTCGTCGATGTCGACCCCGGACGCCGAGTACCCACCCGTGCTTCGGGCGACCGCCCGCCAGCCGATGTCCCGACGCATCTGACGGCCGGCAAGAGCGATCCGTTCGGCCGCGGCATACGCTGTCTGGCGGGCCTCTCGGATATCGGCGCCGACACCGACCGCAGCGGCGACCCGTCCGGCGCTGACGACGAGCGAGTCCGCATGAACTGCGCCTGCCTCGTGCGAACCGGCGACTCCTGCCCAGAAGATGAGGTCGTCCGGCAGTGACTCGTCGACGACGTGTCCACCCGTCTCCACCGCACGGGGATACCCGGGCGCCGCGACCACCACGGCACAGGCGGTTCGGTGATGCCAGTTCACCATCGTGTCGTCGAGCGTTCCCGACGCGCACGCCATCGCGATCTCGATGAGGTCGCCGTCGAGGAGCGGCAAGATGGCCTGCGCCTCAGGGTCACCGAAGCGACAGTTGAACTCGAGCAGGCGGGGTCCGTCCGCGGTCAGCATGAGGCCGGCGTACAGCACCCCGCGATACGGACGGCCCTCTTCGGCGCATCCGTCAACGGCACGCTGCAGGACCAGTTCGGTCAGTTCGGCCACGAGCGACGGGGGACAGACCGGAGCCGGCGCATAGGCGCCCATGCCCCCGGTATTCGGTCCGCGGTCACCTTCGAGGAGACGCTTGTGGTCCTGTGCCGGCGGCATCGGAACAGCGCGGACACCATCGCAGAACGCGAGGAGCGAGATCTCCTCACCGACGAGTCGTTCCTCGATGAGCACCGTCGAGCCGGCGGCACCGAATGCCCGGTCTGTCAACATGGCATGCACCGCGTCGACCGTCTCTTCGACAGTTTCGGCGACGACCACACCCTTGCCGGCGGCGAGACCGTCGGCCTTGACCACCATCGCCGCGTCCTCGCCCCGAACGAACGCGATCGCGTCATCGAGGTCGTCGGCGACGAACGAACGGCTCCTCGGCACGGCGATGCCGTGACGCTCGCAGAACGCTCGCGACGCCGACTTCGACCATTCGAGCTCTCCCGCCGCCCTGGTCGCCCCGAACACGGCGATGCCGTCGGCGATCAGCGCGTCGGCGACACCGGCGGCCACAGCGGCGTCCGGACCGATGATCACCAGGTCCGTACCCAGATGCCGCGCCAGCGCACATACCGCCTCCGGGTCGTCGACCTTGACCGGCTCGCAACGAGTGGCGATGCCGGCGTTCCCGGGAGCCACCACCAACTCCCCACACCGCGGGGACTTCGCAACGGCCCACGCAATCGCGTGCTCCCGTCCGCCCGACCCGAGGACCAGGACGTTCACCAACCCGCCGCTCATCGCAGCACTCCCTCGAAGTTGTTCTTCGTGCGGCCGAAGGTGACCGGCACCGGAATCGGATAGTCGCCGGTGAAGCAAGCGTTGCAGTAGCCGTCGGTTCGACCAATGGCCTTCATCAACGAGGACAGCGAGAGGAAGGCCAGCGAATCGGCACCGATGTGCGACCTGAGCGCGTCGACGTCGAGTCGATGCGAGATCAGTTCATCGTAGGTACCCATATCAAGTCCCATATGGCACGGGTGGGTGATGGGCGGGCAGGTGACCCGCACGTGCACCTCGGTGGCGCCGGCTTCGCGCAACATCCGGACCAGCGGACCGGCAGTGGTGCCGCGGACGATCGAGTCGTCGATCATGACCACCCTGCGACCCTCGAGGTTCTCGCGAAGAACATTGAACTTCATGGCCACGCCGTGCTCACGCATGGCCTGCGTGGGCTCGATGAAGGTCCGGCCGATGTAGCGGTTCTTGATGAAGCCGTCGTTGAACGGGATGCCCGAACGCTGCGAGAACCCAATAGCCGCCGGAATCGACGAGTCGGGGACCGGGACGACGACATCGGCATCGACCGGAGCCTCCTCGGCCAGGAACTCACCCAGCCGCTGACGGACATGATGCACGCTGGTCCCGTCCCAGACACTGTCCGGCCGGGAGAAGTAGACGTGCTCGAACGTGCAGCGGGCGAGCGACGGTGAACCGAAGAGGGTGCGGCGCCCCGCGACGGAGTCGCCGGAGAGCGTGACGATCTCGCCGGGCTCGACCTCTCGCACCTCGCTGCAACCAAGCGTGGCAAGGGCGCTGGTTTCCGACGCCGCCGCCCAGCCACCGTTCGGAAGACGACCGATCGAGAGAGGACGGAACCCCCACGGGTCGCGCACAGCGACGATGCGATCCGAGGCCAGCACGACCAACGAGTATGCGCCCTTCCAAGCCGGCATGGTTCGTTCGATGCGCTCCTCCCACGAGCTTCCGCCGGCACTTGCCAGCATCAGGACCATCACCTCGGTGTCGGAGGTGGCAGCAAGCGGAAAGCCCTTGGCGAGAAGCTCGTCACGCAGCTCGGCGGCGTTGACGAGGTTGCCGTTGTGGACGATCCCGAGCGGTCCATGCCTCGTCTCCACGAGGAAGGGTTGCGCGTTGCGCACGACGGACGATCCGGTCGTGGAGTACCTCGTGTGGGCGATCGCATGATGTCCGGGAAGCTGACGCAGCCGCTCCTCGGTGAGGAGTTGGGTCACCAGTCCGGTGTCCTTGTGGATGCGGGCGCCCGTGCCATCGGCGGTCGCCAGACCAGCCCCTTCCTGGCCACGGTGTTGGAGGGCGAAGAGGCCGAAGAACGAGAGCCGGGCGGCCTCATGGTCTTCGGCTGACGACGGGAGGGTCACTCCAAGGATTCCGCACATCGCCGCTAGTGTCCCGAACTATGAGTTGCTCGCGGAATTCGCGAGTCAGATTTCGTCGTGGCAAGGACGCAGGAGGCAGCGCCTGCCTTGTCCAACCGCAACGACGAGGACGCCGCCACGGCGGAATCTGGCCGAGAATTCGGCAGCGGACTTGTGATTCGGGACACTACGTCCCGATCAATCCTGTAGAAGTAAGCGCACGAACTATTCGGCCGGCGATCGACTCTTGCGCGAGAACCACAGGCTCCCCAGTGATGCGCTCGAACACCGTGCGATACGCGAGCGCGAGGTCGTCCCACACCTCCGACGGGAGCACCGGAGGAGTGCCATCGCCGCGATACCCGCGGTCAGCGTACGCACGTCGAATGAGCTCCTTGTCGAAGCTCTCCGGCTCCTCACCGGCGCTGAGCCGCTCCTCATGGGTCGCGGAGTTCCAGAACCGCGACGAGTCCGGGGTGTGGACCTCGTCGATCAGCAGTAGCTGTCCGTCGGCGTCGATGCCGAACTCGTACTTCGTGTCGGCCAGGACGAGGCCGGCCGCTCGCGCCACCTCGGTTCCCCGGGCGAAAAGCGCCAGGGCCGCATCGCAAACGTCTGACCACAGGGTCTCTTCGACCAGTCCGCGCTCGACGACAGCAGTCGCACTCAGCGGCTCGTCATGACCCCCCGCCGCGGCTTTCGTCGTCGGCGTGATGATGGGTTCGGTGAGCAGATCGTTCTTGCTGAGGCCGTCCGGAAGCTGATGGCCGTCGATGCTCCGTTGACCGTCGCGGTATCGCATCCACAACGAGGTGGTCGTGACCCCGGTGATCGCCCCGCGCACGATCACTTCGACCGGGAGCGGGGACGCTCGCCGGGCGACGAGCACGTTCGGGTCGGGCATCGCAAGCGCGTGGTTCGAGACGATGTCGCCGAGCTCGTCGAACCACCACCACGCCAACCGGTTGAGGACCTGGCCCTTCCCGGGAACGCAACCCAGCACACGATCGAAGGCGGACAGACGATCGGTCGTGACAAAGAGCAGTCGGTCGGCCGGTAGATCCCACCCGATCCTGACTTTCCCCTCACGTCGTCCGGAGAGCGGAAGTTCGATGTCGTCGAGCAGGTCGATCAGCGCGAGGTCGAGATCCACCTGATCCCCGCCGGTCGTCGCCTTCATCCAGCAGCCTTCAGGTGTGCCACGCCGGAATCGAACAACTGGCGCGCGAGATTGCGGTGCTCGCCCCGGTGCCAGCGCGGGTGCTGTCGGTCAATCACATGGTTCTCCGGATGAGGCATCAGGCCGAGCACCATTCCTGTCGCGTCGGTGACGCCGGCGGTGTCCAGGATCGAGCCGTTCGGGTTGGTGCCGTCGGCATAGCGAAGAACGGCATGTGCACCTATGACATCGGCGCTGGCGATGTAACGGCCCTCGCCGTGGGCAACGGGGCAATCGATCGGGTCCTCGATGCCCCTCGTCCACACACAGTGCGTCTCGGCCACAGGTTCTAGCGTGACCCACCGGCATACGAATCGGCCATCGCTGTTGGGCACGAGCGAACCCGGAAGCAAGCCGGCCCGGACAAGGATCTGGAATCCGTTGCAGATTCCGAGCACGGGACGGCCCGACGCCACGAACGCCCGCAACTCGTCGGAAAGCGAACGCTCGATTTCGAGCCCGGCCAGAGCGCCGGCACCGAGAGAATCGGCATAGGAGAAACCACCGGCGAACACGACCATCTGCGCGTCGAGAAGCCGCTGGGGACGCCGTACGAGCACGTGCAGCGGTGTCCGCACCGGTTCGGCACCGGCGAGCGACAGTGCGTAGGCCACGTCGTTGTCACGGTTCGTTCCCGGCGCGGAAACGACGAGCGCTCGAGGCCGGGTCATGGCGCATCCCGTTCGGCGACATGGCCACGCCACGCATGGAGGGACTCGTCGAGCGTGACGTCGATCACGGCGCGATCATCGACGGTCCACACGATCCTCGTCTCCTCGGTGAAGTACCCGATGACCACTCCGCCGGTCCTCGCGCACAACTCCTCGGCATGTTCGGGTACAACCTCGAGCAGCATGCGGCCGCTGGATTCGCTGAACAGGGCATCGACGGCGCTTCCCCGGGGCAGCAGATCCGTTCCGAGCGTCACGCAAACCCCGAGGCGGCCTCCCATCGCCATTTCGGCCACCGCCACGACGAGACCGCCATCGCCCACATCGTGCGCCGACTGCACCAGACCGTCGACGATCGCCGTGTGGATCGTCTGCATCCGGGCAGGCGAGCCGGCGTCACCACCCGGGACCTCGCCGCCGCCATCGATGCCGAGCACGGCATCGAGCACACTCCCGCGCAACTCCGCCCGGGTGGCGCCGACGAGCACCAGCACGTTCTCCGGGCCTTTTGCATCGCTCGTGACGATCCGGTCGGCATCGGGGAGGATACCGATCGCAGTGATCACGAGCGTCGGGGGAATCGAGTGCCTGCTGCCGTCGACGGCAACGTATTCGTTGTTGAGTGAGTCCTTTCCGGAGACGAACGGCGCTCCGAAGGCGTTCGCCGAGTGACAGCACCCGGCGACCGCGTCGACGAGGCGGCCGAGCATCTCCGGTCGACGGGGATCGCCCCACGAGAAGTTGTCGAGAAGCGAGATCTGCGCCGGATCAGCCCCGACGGCGACAACGTTGCGCACCGCTTCGTCGACCGCGGCTTCGGCCATCCGCCGGGCATCGATGACACCGGTACGGCAGTTCATACCGATGCCGATGGCCAGCCCGCGTCCGGAGACCGCTTGGAGCGGAGCGATCACGGCCGCATCGGCGGGCCCGTCGTCTTCGGCTCCCAGGTAGGGCCGGCCGACGGTCGCACCGAGGATTTCGTGGTCGAAACCGCGAACGATGTCCTCGTTGGACCGGACGTCCGGATGCGACAGCACGGAGAGCATCAGCCGGCTCGCGTTGTCGAGGATCGGCGATGGGTCGCGGTGATCATGGGATGTCGGCGGTTGGGGACGCTTCGCTCGGAGCTCCCGGGTCGGACGACCCTGGTGCAGGAACTCGCCCGGCAGATCGACGATCACTCGGCCACCACATCGAACATCGAGTTGCCCGTCGTCACGGAAGGAACCGAGATCGGCCATCGACACGCCGTGTTCCCGGCAAATCGTCGAAAGGGCATCGACATTGCCCGGACGCACGGCGAGCACCATGCGCTCTTGGGCTTCGGAGAGCCACACCTCCCACGGCGCGAGCCCCGGGTACTTCCGGGGTGCCGCCCCCAACTCCACGTCGGCCCCGAGGATCGCCGCGAGTTCCCCGATGGCCGACGAGAAACCGCCGGCGCCGCAATCGGTGATGGCCGTGAACAGCCCGAGGTCGCGGGCCTCGACCAGCGCATCGGCGACAAGCTTCTCAGTGATCGGATCGCCGATCTGCACGCTGGCGCCGGCGACATCGCCCGTGGTGGCGTCCATCGTCGCGGAGGAGAAGGTGGCGCCCCGGATGCCGTCGCGCCCGGTCGCTCCGCCGAGCACGACGATGCGATCACCCGGTTCCTGGCCGGCGAGGACGAGGTCCGCCGGCCGGAGACCGATACATCCGGCAAACACGAGCGGGTTCGACGTGAAGCCTTCCTGGTGGACGACCGCACCGGCGACCGTGGGTATTCCCATCTTGTTGCCGTAGTCGGCAATTCCCGCGACCACCCCGTCGCGAATGCGTTGCGGATGAAGCACGCCGGCCGGCAGGGAATCGATCGGTGTGTCCATCGGACCGAAGCAGAGGATGTCGGTCACGGCGATGGGGTCGGCGGCGACGCCGAGAACGTCACGGATGACTCCCCCAACGCCGGTGTTCGCACCACCGAACGGTTCCACCGCGGAAGGGTGATTGTGCGTCTCGACCTTGACGGCAATGTCGTAGGACGAGTCGAACGCGATGATCCCGGCATTGTCGACGAAGGCCGATCGGACCCACGGCGCGGCGATCTCATCGGTCGAGCGACGCAATTGCCCGAGCAACGGCTCGACCTCCGTTCCATCGTCCCAGGTGATGCGGGCGCGAAAGGTCTTGTGCGAGCAGTGCTCGCTCCAGGTCTGCGCGATCGTCTCGATCTCGGCGTCGGTGGGATCCCGGCCGATCGTGACGAAGAAGTCACGGACAGCCTCGAGCTCGGCAGGATCGAGCGCCAGACCACGTTCGCGCGACAGCGCAGCCAACTCGTCGTCGGACAGGGCGCGGACCGGCACGATCTCCACCACGTCGTTGCTCGACGGACCGATGAACCGGGCAAGGATCGGCGAGTCGAACGAGACCTCGTCGACGATGTCGTTGTGGAGCAGAGCTCCGGCAACGAGCTCCACAACGTGACGGTCGACATCGGCGTCGAAGCGGTAGCGGGTCCCCGACCTTGCCGTCATCCCGCGGACGCCGAGCACCGCTGCCGCATGCGAGAACGCGTCACCGACCGGATCGGTGACACCCGGACGGAGGGCGACCTCCACGAACGGCCGGGCATCGCGCCCCGCCGCAATTGCGCGTTCGCCGACGTACGCCCACGTGCCATGCTGGGTCGCAGGATCGACGACGGCATCGCCGATTAGCTTCCGCCCGGCCGCGTCGAGCGGCTCGGCGACGAAGTACAGCGATGTGGCCCCGATCGAGCGAACGCTTTCGGCCACCGGTCCGAGCAGCATGCGAGCCTGATCGGCCAGCCGGCGGGCCTGTGCACCGGAGTCGAGACTGTCGATCTCAAGCCTCCACTGCTCTCCGGTAGACGCCACCGCGACACCCTAGGTGGGTGCCTCGTTGACATTCCTTTCACCACGAGCATTTCTCGACGGAGACCACACCAGGTGGGATCGCGACCGAAATCGCACATGCGGTGACCGGACGGTGACGGATGCCACGTCCGCCCACCTGGCAGAGTGACGCTTGGCTCGCGTGACATCGGTCCGAAGAGCTTTCTCGTCATCTGACGTTCATAACCCGCCGTCACCATGGCTCCATGCAGAAAATACTGTCCACCGTTGACACGCCGGTCGGAACCCTCGAGGCCGCCCGCGCCCTCGAGACGATCGTGACCGAACTCGAACTCCTGACCGACGAATCGCCGATGGCGATCCGAGCCGACCTCATCACCTTGCACGGTGCGCTCCTTGCCTACGAGGTCGGCGGCTTCGCCACTGCGCTTCCCACGATCGGATTCGGGATGAGCGGGCGACGCATCCTCGAGCGCCGTGTCGTACGCGCTGCCAAGAACCTGATCGGCGTGAGCGATGCCGAGACGGCGATCAACCACTCCGCTTCAAAGATCGAGGAGCTCATCCACCTCATCGATCCCGAACTCCGCACCCTCGCGGCCTGATTCGTCTCTGCGGTGCGAGTCACGCATCGCGGTGACGGTCCGGCAAACCCGCCGGCCCTGCGGGGAATGCTGGTTCGTGGTCCGAAGGATCGAAGTCGCCGAAGCCTCCGCTTCGGTGCGCTAGACCGCAGTATGTGACCACCGCGCCGAGACTTGTCGTCCTCGCCGACGACCGGACAGGCGCGAACGAGACCGCCGGCAGCTGCGCCGAACTCGGGTGCGGGAGCGTTCCCGTCGTGGCGTGGCAGAGCATCGAGACAGTGTCGCGACTCCGCGATCCGGTGATCGTGCTCGATCTCGAGTCGCGCCATCTCGACCGGTCGGAGGCCGCCGCCCGGGTCGATATCGCTCGCCGCGTCGTCGAAGCGATCGATGGCGGCGTGCGCGTGGCCCACAAGATCGACTCGACGTTGCGCGGTAACTGGGCCAGCGAGATCGTCGCATCCCAGCGGAGAAGCGGCGCGGCGGTCATTGTCGTCCCGGCGTTCCCGGCGGCGGGAAGGACATGCCACGACGGGATCGTGTTCGACCACGGCGTCCCCGTCTCGGATGGTCCGATGCGTCTGGACCCGCGGCAGCCGGTCTTGTCGAGCGACCCGGGCGTGCACCTGCGAGGTGTCGGCGCTGTCGGGGTCGTGTCGATTCGCTCAGCTGACGAACTGCACGAGTGGGCCGAGGCCGCTTCCGGCGGGATCGGGATCGCCGTGTGCGACGCGACGACCGACGCCGACGTCTCGTCGCTCGCGCGAGCGTGGGCACAACACCCGAACGCGCTGTTCGCCGGAACAGCCGCGAGCGTCGCTGCTGCCGCTCGATGCCTCATCGGACACGTTCGTCCGAGCACCGGAGCACGCCCACCTCTGCCGCTCGCCGGACCCGTGCTGGTGGTGTGCGGCAGTCTGCACCCGACGGCGAGACGCCAGCTGGCATTCCTCGGCGAGCGCACGGCGGAGCTCCCCGGCCGGCCCGTGGACTGCATCACGACGTCGATCCCGGAGTCGGCCGGCGTGCCCGCTGAAGACGCCGATCCCCAGGCCAAACTGCTGGCTGACGCCGCCCTCAGCGCCATCGCGCAGCGTCGATACGAGACGATCATCGTGCTTGGAGGCGACACGGCTTCGGCGCTGCTCGGCGACGAACCAATGGTTGTACACGGCCTCCTCGCGCCCGGGGTTGCATGGGGGAACCGACACCATGCCGTGTTCGTCACCCGTCCCGGAGGTTTCGGCGACGATGCTGCACTCGCCGACCTCGTCGTCGCCCATGATGGAACGGTGCGAGCAGCCGAGTCGGGCCGATGACCCGAGAACACCCACCGATCGCGATCACCATGGGCGACAGCTCGGGCGTCGGCCCTGAGATCGTGCTGCGGTCTTTCGCGAACGGCCACCTCGACGATGACGTGGTGATCTACGGCGACGCCAGCGTGCTGCGGGCGGGAGCCGCACTCCTCGGTTTACCCGACGCCGTCACCGTCGTCGACGAACCCGGCCGTCGAACGCCCGGCCGTCTCGCAGTGGTTGACCTCGCTCGCCTCACCGACGCCGGATTCAGCCCGGGAGTGTTGAGCGCCATGAGTGGCGCAGCCGCCCGCGACTATGTGGAGCGGGCCACGCGCGACGCCCTCGATGGACGGGTCAGAGCGATCGTGACCATGCCGATGAACAAGGAGGCGACGCAGCGCAGCGACCCCGGATTCGTCGGACACACCGAGTTCATCGCCGCGCTGTGCGGGACCGAGAAGGTGACCATGATGCTGACGAACGGTCCTCTGGCCGTGACCCACGTGAGCACCCACTGCTCGCTTCGCGCGGCGATCGAACGGGTGCGCTCACCACGCGTGCTCGATGTCATCAACCTCACCGACGCCACGCTCCGGCGATTCCTCGGTCGCCCGCGTATTGCCGTGTGCGGCCTCAACCCCCACGCCGGCGAACACGGATTATTCGGCGACGAGGACATCGAGCACATCGCTCCGGCGATCGAGGCAGCGAAGGCGGCCGGCATCGACGCGTCCGGCCCTCATCCTGCCGACACCGTGTTCTTCGCTGCCGTGCACCAGCATCGCTACGACGCCATCGTGTGCATGTATCACGACCAGGGCCACGGCCCGATGAAATTGCTCGCCTTCGACACCGGCGTGAACGTGACGATCGGTCTGCCGATCATTCGCACCAGCGTCGACCACGGCACCGCCTTCGACATCGCCTGGAAGGGAACGGCATTCACCGATTCACTTACCCACGCGCTCGCGTACGCGCGCAAACTCGCCGGAACGGCGTAGTTCACGTTCGCGACGAACTGCAGTAGTGCCCGGGGCGGGGGTCGAACCCGCACGGTCTTTCGACCCGGGCGGTTTAAGCGCCCTGCGTCTGCCATTTCGCCACCCGGGCAGTAAGCGACGAGAAGCCTACGCCGCGTGGAGAAAACGAGGGCCGACAGGACCGACGTCGACCGCGGCCCGTGCATCGTCGATCATCGCCGGCCATTCGCGGCGCGCAACACCGTTCGCCAAGAGGATGCCCGAGACCACGTCGACAAGTACGTCGTTGCGGCCCCGACCACGGACAGTCACAGCGATGGTCCGGACCTCTCCGCCGAAGCGCCGGACGGCCCGCTCGGCACCTGGGACCCGCGGCGGAGACTGCACTCCCGGCATGCGTAGGTTCCGGCGCCGCGCCCAACGCGAAAGATCGGCGACCAAGCCCGCGAACTCGGAAAACGAAACCCCAAGGTGCGGGCCGGGTGAACGAGGTCGGGTGAGTGGGTGCAACGCGGGCATGGACCGAGTGTGACGGCACCCCTGTGACAGTTTCGCGACCGGCACAGAGCGAGGTTCCCGACCGACCGAAAACATGAACGGTTCTTCAAGTTGAGGCTGCGCGTTGGCCAAAGAACCGGCAAACGGAGCAAGTCCCCGAACCCCGGCTCCCCGGAACCTAGATTGGTCATGTCATGACTACGGAAGAGGGCACGCCGAAGCGCCGTCGCGGACTGTTCCGCCGCGATCGGGGCAACGTCGCGGCCTCAACCGACGAGCGGCGTGGCACCGACACCTTCGATGACCCGTGGTCGGCCAGCGCATGGGATGACTGGGATGACGACTTCACCAATGGCGGTACCCGCTCTTCCGTGCCCGCCGCGGCAGCACCGCGTCCGGAGGCCGTCGACGCGTGGTTGCGATCCGAGGCGGACGACTTTGACACCGCAGCGCGTCGGAACACCAGGCGATGGGGCGGCGATGCCAACCGACCCCAAGACACCAGCGCTACCGGACTGCGCTCGCTGCGCGCCGAGACGGAATCGCTCGCAACAGCCGACCCGACCGCCACCGTCACTGTTCGCGGCGGACTGGGTCTCGGTGCCCTGCGGGAGAACGCAACGACGGAGAGCGCACCGCCGGAGCTCACCGTTCCCGACGCGGCCGAGACCCGAACCGCCGCGGTCGATACCCCCGTTGCCGCAGCCGACACCGAGCCTTCGAAGGATCGCCTGACCGATTGGGCTTCGGATCCCGATCTCCTGGCGATCGCCGACGACGATGATGCCACGGTCGCCGACGATGCAGCCGTCGACGAAGCGGTCGCCGAAACCTCCGAGCTCGTCGCCGTCACCCCGGCCGACGTCGACCACGACATCATCAACCCGACATGGGAACCGGTCGCGGAGCTGGTCGAGCAAGACCAGCCCGACCACGTCGATGCCGTCGCAGACGTGAGCGCCGAAGTGACCACCGACGTACTCGCGAACGACACCGCCGAGGGGACCACCGTCGAGTCCACCGACGGGTGGATGAGTGACGAACCGGAGATCACCGACCACGGACGCGACGAAGCTTTGGCCGATCTCGTGCTGTCGAGCCCCGGTGACCACCCGGCCCCGACCCCGATGGCGTCGACGATCGATGATGACCTGATACTCGGCGACGCGCTCGACCCCGAGCAACTCGACTTCGCCGATATGGCCAGTCTCGACGAAGCGCCCGAGGTGCTTGCGCCTCCGCTGGCGAACTGGGCGCCGGCCAACGAAGACCGAACGGGCTCCGAGACACCACATCCGACCGCGGGGGTCACCGGGTCCGGGAGCACCCCGTCTCAGACCGACACGTCCGCGAGCCTGGAAGGCCCGTCGACGAACGACGTCACCGCCGCCGCCGATGAGCCCGCCGCGGAGGAACCGTTCGTTGCCGCCGAGGAGGTCCGTGTCCGGCTCCCCGGCTTCGCAGCTCCGGTTGCACCGCCGGTGCCAGTTTCGCGATTCGTGACGGTGTCGGTGGTCACCGACGATGATCAACCCGAAGTCGAAGCCTCGCCCGGCAAACCGGAACAGGCCGAACCGATAAGCAGCGTTGCCGCCGCAACGAACGATGAACCAGCGACACCGGTGACCCCGACAGCCACGGCTTCTCCGTTGAGCAGTCAGGCCATGCCGACACCCCTCGGCGGACCGGCCCCGGTCGGGACACCCGCCACCGATGTCACCGGCTCGGTCGTACCTGCGGCACCGAAGATCACCAGTCGACGCTGGGCGGCGCTGGCTGCCGAGTTCGGCTCCGACGGTGACCTCGACGACTCCTTCCCGGTCCGTCCCCGCCGTGACGTCGCGCCACCGGCCGCCGCCGGACCCGTCCTGACCGCTGACGACGATGACGCCGCGAAGCCAGTTGTCGAGCACGTCCCGCCGACCCCCGACCCCGGTCCCGTCGAGAGCATCGCATCGGGCGTCGCCGAAGTCGCGCCGGCCCCCGGAACCGGAACCGCCAGTGGTAGTGATCTCCCGGTGGAGCCGGGACTCGAGGCCGTAGTTCCGACGACCGCGGACTCCCGATCGGCCCCGGACTCCGGGTCGACCACCGCCGAGGGCGCGGTTGTCGAGCCCATGAACGAGCCGACCGAGCCGGGGGTCGACCCCTGGGCGCAACCCCCGCCCCGGAGCGCCCGTCCTGAGTCACGCCCGCGGCCGGTCCACGCCGACACGCCCACGTCGTCCAACGATGACCCCTGGGCCCGGCCCCCTCGACGCACCGAACGTCCGGCGGCTCTTGATCGCAGCGACCGATCGGCAGCAGCAACAGTCGTTGCTCCGACCGCGGCGCCGATCCAACGACGGCCCCAACGACCGACCGGTCCGCCGCCAGCAGCAGCGGACAGGTCCCGGCCGTCGACGGCCGTCGAGCCCCTCGACGCCGACGGTTCGGTGTCATCGGACATCTCCGGCTTCGCCGGTTTCATCGGCACCGCGTTGATCGGGTTCGCGATCATGCGGGTTGTCCTCACCCTGCTCGGCGATCAGCCGGTGATCCCCGCCCGCTACACGGGCCGCGAGGCGAGCCTTCTTCGCATCGGTGAGTCGTTCGGCTCGGCCGGATCGGCGTGGCCGGTGGCGCTGGTCGTCGGGACGGTCCTTCTGACGGTGCCGAGCTTCCTCGCCGTGCGGTCGCACCTTCGCCGTTGGGCACCGATCATCGGACTTGCCGCGGCAACCGGAGTGGTCGCGATCGCGATCGGCGCGCTCCGATTCGTTGCCGGCCGACGTCTGGGTTCGGTTTCAACGATCAAGCTGGTGAGCGACGTCGTCGTGGGGCCCATCGGGTTCGGCGTGCTGACGTTGGTGGCTGTCGGTCTGGCGATCCGTTCGCACCGCCGCTGACAACGACTTCACTGCCGTCATCAGACGCCTTCGTCGAGGTACGCCGATCGGAAGTCCGGCACCCGTTGGTGCCATTCCTCGACGGTGATGGCGAATCGCAGATGGTCCTCCCACACCCCGTTGATCTCGATCAATCGAAGGGCGATGCCTTCCTCGCGCAGGCCGAGCTTCTCGACGACCCGGATCGATGCGCGGTTCCGTGGAACGATGGCGATCTCGACCCGGTGAAGCCCCAACGTCTCGAACGCATAGCTCATCACACCGACGACGGCCTCACCGGTAAGACCGAGGCCGGCGACCGACTCGTCGATCCAGTAGCCGATCGTGGCGCTCTGCATCGCGCCGCGGGCGATGTTGTTGAGGTTGCATTCGCCGACGAAACGACCGTCGTAGAGCATGGCGAACCCGACGCCAGTCCCGGCAGCCCGTTCACGGTCGCGGGCTTCGCAGCGGTTCTCGAAGATCCGCCGGCTGCTCACGGCATCGGCGCTCCCGACCGGGCGCGCCGGCTCCCACTTGGTGAGCCAGCTCTCGCAGCGTCGGCGCACCTCCTGCCACGCCGGCGCGTCGCTCGGACGAAGCGGGCGCAGCAGCATCCTACGGGTGAGCACTTCGGGCCCCATGGCGAGCTGGGTCAACCGTTCGTTCAGCGATTGACGCCATCTCCCCGGACTCACGCCAGCATCGTAGTGACGAGTCTGCGCGTCGCTACATCACAGCCCCAAACCTCCGCTCCGTCCGACCGACCCGCCCGCCACTCCAGCCCCCTCCAACGGGCCCGAGGCGTGACCGGATAGTCTGACGACGCCGTCAACGTCGATGGCGGGAGAGTCCGGACGAAGGTCGCGCTCGCAGCACGGAGCAACGACCCACGCCGGCGCCGTAGGAGCAACCACCCCGGAACCTCTCAGGCACCCGCACCGTCATCGTCAGCAAGAAGGGACACCTTCGAACCGGCAACGCTGGAGAGCCGACCGTCCCGCCAGGGCGGACGCACCGAAGGTGAAAAGTCCG
>JANOJN010000307.1:0-6545 GCA_031418775.1 Acidimicrobiia bacterium | reverse complement strand
AACCGGGCCTTCGAAGGTCGGCGGGGCGCACTGACGACGCAGGACGCACTCGCACCGACCCCGACCCTGACGGTTTGATCGGTCGGCTCAGCCGAGCATCGCTTCGAGGCGGGCCCGGACCGAGGGCCATTCGGAGTCGATCACGGAGTACATCGCCGTGTCCCGTTGGGCGCCGGTCCCGATGTCGCCGTTGCCCGGTTGGAAGTTGCGCAGCACACCCTCGAACGTCGCACCGAGCCGCAGGATCGCGGCGCGGCTCTGCTCGTTACGGGCGTCCGTTTTGATCTGTACACGTAAGACATGCATCTCGTCGAACGCGCGCGTCATGAGGAGGAGCTTGGCCTCGGTGTTGATAGGGCTCCGCTGCGCCATTGGGGCCAACCAAGTGCCCCCGATCTCGATCGCCGTCGGTGGCGACGGCCGATCGAGGCGGCCGTCCACCATGATGTAGTTCGTCATCCCAACGACGAGTCCATCATCGGCCCGCCGCTGCACGAACGGGATCCACGAGCCGTCGGCCAACGAGGCGAGCCGTCGGGCGACGTAGGCCTGCGCATCCTCGGCGCCGTTCACCGTTGGATCGGCCGAGGGCACGGGTCCGTAGGCGTAGGTTTCACGTCCGCCCGACGCCGCCGCGGCAGCGATCTCGGCTGCGTCGTTCTCCTGCAAGAGGTCCAGGCGGACGAAGCGACCGACGATTGTGTTCGGGTTCATCAGACCTCAAGTGAAGCAGACCGATCGGACCGTTCCTACGAGCTGCGGAGCGCGTCGCGTCGGTGTGCGATCGTGATGACCTCAACGAGTACCAGTTCGTCAACAATTCGGTACAGCACGCGGTACTCGCCGCGTCGAGCAGAGAAGAGGGGGTACAGCGGAGGCGCGAGCTGCTTGCCCACCCGGTAAGGATTGTCCGACAGAGGACCATCCAAGAAGGCGAAGACCGCAGCGGCGACGGACTCGGGCAGAACCTCTGTCAGCGCTCGTCGAGCTGATCTTGTTAAGCGAACTTCGTAACGCGGCGTCACTCGCGAAGTCGTCCGGTGGCACGGAGTTCTTCAGCGACGTCGGGAAGGCTCGACGTCCGACCCGTCGAAAGATCATCGAGTCCTTCTCGAAGATCGTCGAGAAGGACCGAGTCGCCCAGAATCGCGATCGTCTCGACCAAGCCGTCAAAATCGTCGGCCCCGAGCAGCACCGCCACTCGACCGCCGTTCCGTGTGACCTCAAAGCGTTCGTGCGTCGTTGTCGCAGCGTCGACGATCTTGGAGAAGTTGGCTCGAGCTTGGGCCACGGATAGCGTCGTCATGTACACAATCGTAGCGTCTTCAGGTTGCCCAACCGCCGGCGTACGGGAAGAACTGGCCGGTGGCGAAGCGGCTTGAGCCGTCGAGGAAGGTGGCGCAGAACGATGCAAACTCCGTCATCGTGCCGAGCCGCTTCATCGGCACCATCGACTCGACGCGGGAGCGATCCTCGGGCGTCTCGACCCGGTTCCCGCGGAGGAACTCGGGAAAATCCATGAAGTTCGTACCGACGACGTTGAGCTGCACTCCCGACGCGGCAACCTCGAGTGCCGCGGACTGCAGCAGCACCGTCGCTGCGCTCCGGGTGGCGGCGTAGACCGACGCACTCTGCGTGGGACGGAGCGCAGTTGCGCTCGTCGCAACGAGGATCTGCCCATCGCCTTGACCGACGAGGGTCGGGAGCACGGCCTGCACGAAATGAAAGGGGAGCTCGACGTTGCCGTGGAAGGCCGCTTGGAGGTCGTCCGTCGACATGCGGAGGAACTTGCCGAGGGCGATGCGGCCCGACGAGAAGAACGCCGAGTGAAAGGTGCCGAACACCGCTTTCGCGCGCTCGACCATCTCGGAACCGATCTCCGGGCCGAACCGACCCATCGTCGGCGTCCCGTCGTCCTCCCCTCCGACAACCTCGACTCGGGCACCTTCGGCGCGCAGTGATTCGGCCAGGCCGGCCGAAGGCGACGCGAGCACCAGGTCGTGCCCGCGGGCGGCGAGCAGGCGGGCGAGCTCGGGGCCGACATAGGTACCTGCAGGGGCGATGAGGGCAACACGACGTTCAGCCATCTGATCGGTCTAGACCGCCGTCGTGGCGGCTGTCGAAACGACAACGGGAGACTCCGCCAAGTACCGTGAGGCTCATGAAGATCGGTGCATTGATGTTCCCAACCGACCTCGGCATCCAGCCGATCGAGCTCGCCAAGGAGCTCGAGGCCCGAGGGTACGACGCTCTGTGGTTTCCGGAGCACTCGCATATCCCGGTGTCGAGGCGCACGCCGTGGGGCGGCCGAGAAGGTGCCCCGCCACTGCCCCAGGAGTACTGGCGCACGCACGACCAGTTCCTTGCACTCACGGCCGCCGCCGCGGTCACCACGAACCTGAAGTTGGGCACCGGGATCACCCTCGTTGCCCAGCGCGATCCGCTGTGGATGGCGAAGGAAGTTGCCACGCTCGACGCGCTTTCGAACGGCCGATCGATCCTCGGCATCGGATACGGCTGGAACCACGAAGAGATGGAGAACCACGGCATCGACGTGAAGCGCCGGCGAGCGCTGGTGCGCGAGAAGATGCTCGCCTGCATCGAACTGTGGACAAAAGACGAGGCGTCGTTCGACGGTGAGTTCGTGAAGTTCGAGTCCAGCTGGGCATGGCCGAAGCCGGTTCAGAAGCCCCATCCGCCGATCGTGTTCGGTGCTGCCGCCACGCCGACAACGCTCCGCCACCTCATCGAGTTCGGCGATGCGTGGATGCCGATCGAAGGCCGCTGGCCGCTCATCGAGTCATGGCAGAAGATCCTCCAGGCCGCCACCGACGCCGGACGTGACCCGGCATCGCTGTCCCTGGGCATCTACGGCGCGCGTCCCGACATCGCCCACCTCACCGGCTTGGCCGATGGCGGCGCATCGTTCGCCGCCCTGGGACTCCCCGCGCTCGACCGTGACGCCGCGTTGGCCACGCTCGACAAGTACCAGCCGATCGTCGACCACTTCAACGCCCAGGCGGCGCCGCGCTCGTAGAAGAGGGGCCACGGTAGCGTCGACGTGTGTCTCGACGCTCTCTCACCGCGGCGGCTGTCGCTGCCGCCGGACTCGCACTGGTCGCCCGGAAGCGGTCGAAGAGGGCGCGCCCTGCCGGTGCCCCAGCGTTCTCCGAGACCACCCGATCAGCCCGAAACGCGCAACTGGTGCGGCTCGGCGCCGGGGCGGCGGCCTCCACGGCGGTCCACCAGGTCCGTCGGGCGGCCGCGTCGTCCGAGCGCCGAGCCGAACTCGACGCCGCCCACGAGCTGAAGACGGCCGAACAGGTCACTGAAGCGCTCGGTCAGATGAAGGGCGTCTTGATGAAGCTCGGCCAGATGGCGAGTTACCTCAACGACGGTTTTCCCGAGCAGTTCCGGGCGCAGCTCGCCACCCTTCAGGCAGACGCACCGCCCATGAGCGCGGATCTGGCGGTCGCTACGCTCGAAGAAGCCCTAGGCGGCCCGATCAACAGGTTCTTCTCGTCCTTCGACGATGCCCCACTGGCCAGCGCATCGATCGGCCAGGTTCATCGAGCGGTGCGACTCGACGGCCGTGCCGTTGCCATCAAGATCCAGTACCCCGGTGTGGAAACGGCAATCCGGGCCGACCTCGACAACACCGCACTGCTCACGCAGATCCTCGGTGTGGTGTTCCGCGGTCTCGACACCGCGCCGTTCATCGAGGAACTCCGTCTGCGCGTCGGCGAGGAACTCGACTACCGGCTCGAAGCGAGCCGACAGCGGATGTTTGCCGACATCTACCGGGGGCACCCGGCGATCGTCGTCCCCGAGGTGCACGACGACCTCTCGACCAGCAATGTGCTCGTGACCGACCTCTCGACCGGTCAGCGATTCGAAGCCGCTCAGGGTTGGACCCAACGCGAACGAGACCTCGTCGGCGAGATCATCTACCGCTTCGTGTTCCGTTCGTTCAATGGCCACAACATCTTCAACGGCGACCCCCACCCCGGGAACTACCTCGTGGAGCGCGGCGGCCCGATCGGCGTCAGAGTCACGTTCCTGGACTTCGGGCTCGTGAAGCAGTTCACGGACACCGAGATGCAGACGTTCTGGTCGATGATCCGCCATCAGGTGTCCGAGCCCGATCCGGCGTTGTACCGCAAGGCCATCGAGGACGCGGGACTCCTCCTGCGCAACGCCCCGTATTCCAACGACGAGCTCATGGAGTACTTCGGCTGGTTCTACCACCCGGTCATGGACGACAAGCCGTTCACCTACACCAAGGACTACGCCCGGGAGGCGTTGAAGCGGACCTTCGATCCCACGGGCGAGCACACGAAGATGATGAAGTCGTTCAACCTCCCGCCATCGTTCGTCGTGCTGAACCGGATCCAGTGGGGTCTCAACGCCGTGTTGGCACAGCTCAATGCGACGAGGAACTGGCGGGCGATCTCCAACGAGCTCTGGCCATGGGTCGCCGCGGCTCCGTCGACGGAACTGGGCGAGCTCGAGGAGCAGTGGATCGCCTCGCGGGTTCCCTCGGCGCAAGGGAGAACCGCTACCGTCGACGCGTGACAGCGATCCGGTTCGATTCCCGCCAAGGGCGGATGGTGATCTTCGCCGCGGTTCTCGGATCGGGCATCGCATTCCTCGATGGAAGCGTCGTGAACAGCGCCCTCCCCCACATCCGGCGGACGTTCGATTCCAGCCTCGCCGGGCAGCAGTGGGTCGTCACCGGGTACCTGCTCACCCTCGGCTCGCTTCTCGTCCTGGGCGGCTCGCTCGGCGACCTCTTCGGTCGACGGAAGATGTTCGTCTACGGGCTCGTCGGCTTCAGCATCACGTCGATGCTCTGCGGCTTGGCACCATCGATCGGAGTGCTCATCGCGGCGCGAGTCCTACAGGGTGTCTCTGCTGCGCTTCTCGTGCCGGGCAGTCTGGCGATGCTGTCATCGGTATTCCATCCCGACGATCGAGCGAAGGCCATCGGTTCATGGAGCGGATTGGCGGGTGCATCGACGGCCGTCGGACCCTTTCTCGGTGGATGGCTGATCGACACCGTTTCGTGGAGGTGGGTTTTCCTGATCAACCCGCCGATCGCGGCAGCGGCGATCGTCATGGCGCTTCGCTTCGTCCCCGAGACCCGCGGTGACGATCACGGCGCCCGCATCGACGTGCCGGGAGCGCTCACGCTCTCGCTCGGGCTGGCGGGCGTCGTCTACGCCCTCATCGAGGGGCCCGCGGCGGGCTGGGAGGCACTCGCTGTTGCCGCCGCGGCGGTTGGTGCGGCGCTGCTCGTGGCGTTTGCCTTCATCGAGGTCCATTCGCCCCACCCGATGGTGCCGCTGTCGCTGTTCCGCTCACGCCTGTTCGCGGGGACCAACGCCGCAACCTTCGTGATCTGGGGTGCGATCGGCACGGTCTTCTTCTTCCTCACGATCCATCTGCAGGACGACCTCGGGTACTCCGCACTCGAAGCGGGGTCGGCGACCCTTCCGGTCACGGTGATGATGCTGTTCTTCGCGGCGAGGTCGGGAGCTCTTGCCCAGCGAATCGGACCGCGGCTGCAAATGACGGTCGGACCGCTGGTCGTCGGCGCGTCGTTCCTCCTCATGGCCCGCATCGAGTCCGGTTCGGAGTATCTCGTCGGTGTTCTGCCTGCGATCCTCGTCTTCGGCGTCGGTCTCGTCATCACGGTGGCACCGGTCACCGCCACCGTCCTTGCCGCGGTCGAAGACACCTACGCCGGTATCGGCTCGGCGATCAACAACGCCGTCGCCCGCGTTGCTTCCCTGCTCGCGATCGCCGTGCTCCCAGCCCTCGCCGGCGCGACGGGCAAAGGCGCATCGCTCAGCGACGGCTACACCAAGGCCATGGTCATCTGCGCCGGCCTCGCCGCCCTCGGCGCGGTGATCTGCGCGCTTACCGTCGACAACGACGAAGCTCGCGCCCGATCAATCTCGACCGAACCCGCCGACGTGCACTGATCGAGCTTCCCGGGGTGGACCTTCGACGAAGGCTAATCAACGAAGACATTCTCCGGATTTCTTCGATTTTCTTCGGTATCGGTACCGATATTGTCATACCCCCAACGTCACAATGGACCCATGAGCACAACGGTTTGGGACGGGGTGAAGATCCCGACGAGCGATCCATCTGTCACGACCCGTGTGCATGCCGCGGCGGCGTTGCGTCAACTGGAACGTCTCCGACGCGAGGTCGACGCCGCGTCGGCCAAGGTCACGATCGTTCTCGGCGCCAACAGCCGTGACACCGCCGCCGAGATCAGTCGGGCAACCGGAAGATCGAACCGTCAAGCCCGCCGCGACGCCCAGACCGCACAAGCAATCGAGACGCTCCCCGCCGCCGGTGAAGCACTAGCAAAAGGTGAGGTTTCGGCCGAGCACGTCGCCATGCTCCACCCACTGCTCGGCCTACCCGGCGTCGCCGAACTACTGGAAAAGGCGGCGGCGTCTACCGTCGACGAGTTCCGTGACACCGTGCAACGCTTCGAACTCGACGCCCGCGGCGACGAAGACACCGCC
>JANOJN010000306.1:0-9124 GCA_031418775.1 Acidimicrobiia bacterium | reverse complement strand
TGCACCATCGGACGCTGGCCGAACTCGGCGATGAAGCCGTCTGGATCGAGCTGTGCCGGAGACATGTGAAAGCTCATACCGACGCCCCGTTCGTCGGAGAGCTGCTTGGCCGCCTTCCAGAGCGGGTCGCTGCAGGTGGTGTGCCCGACGAGCGTGCTCCACGCGGCGATGCGACCATCGGCGTGGGACTTGTGGGCGTCGAGCTGGTGCTCGAGATGGGCGATGGCCTGATCGGTCGTCTGGCGGTACGCCGACGGCTCGGGCGGAAGGTCCCACACCCATCGGCCGACCCGACCGCGGATGCCGACCTCGACGAGACCGTCGATCACCTCGTCGAGGTAGTGGATGGTGCCCGCTTCGAGGAAGGTCGTGGTTCCCGACCGCAGCATCTCCACGGCGGCAAGTTGACCGGAGGTCCGCTCTTCCGCGGCGTTGAAGGCGGCGTAGAGCGGGCACAGCCACTCGAACACGTTCTCCACGAACGGCGTGTCGTCGGGAACGTACCCACGCGTCAGCGGCTCGCCGGTGATGTGGATGTGCGTGTTGACCATGCCCGGGGTGACGACAAAGCGGTTGCCGCCGATGACCCGCCGGGCGGCGTAGCGAGCGCGAAGATCCGATGCCTTGCCGACATCGACGATCATGCTTCCGATGATCGCCACCGCCCCGTTGCGGATGATGTCGCGGGTGGCGTTCATGGTGACCACCTGGCATCCCTCGATGAGCAGGTCGACGGCGATCGGGGACGAGGAGGGGTCGGTCATGTGGTGCTCGCTGACGAATGCTGGTGGGTGGCCTGGGGTGGAGTCGGTGGCTTGGTCGCCACGTAGACGAACGTGAAGCCGATCGGCTCGATCAACCGGATGGCGCTGAAGCCGGTACTGCTCAGCCAATCGACTGCTTGGGCGTTGGTGACAACACCGCCGCGTTCGGTGTTGGCCATCATGGTGAGGCCCATCTGCACGCCGAACGGGTTGTACTTTCGATCGTTGTCGGCGAAGTAGTCGGCGATGAGCACCTGCCCCTCGGGACGCAACGCGACAGAGGCCCGCGCCAACAACGAACGCGACCGTGCGTCGCCTTCCGTACGGCAGACGTGCCCGAGCACGACAACGTCGTAGCTCTGCGGCTCGATCTCGATCTCGTGGAAGTCACCTTTGCGGAACTCGACACGATCGGTCAGCGAACGCTGCTCGATCGTGGTGCGCGCGTCGTCGATCACACCGGGGAGTTCGTTGATCACGGCAGTCGAACCGGGCGACTGTTCCAGGATGCCGATAGCCCACGGCGCCCGACCGGCGCCGAGGTCGAGCACGCGCAGTCCCGGCCGTCTGCCCCATCCGAGCCGGAGACCGAGACGACCCGCGGCCCGCAGCTGCGTGGCGAAGGTGGCCTCGCCCAGCGGTCCGTAAAAGGCGGCCGGGTGATCTTCGATCGGCGTGGCCACGCGGCCTTGGCGAACGGTGTCGGCCAAGTGTTCCCAGTTGGCGTGGGGACCCGGGGCGACCCGGATGAGCGAGGCCATCGAGGCCGGCCCGCTCCGACAGAGGTACCGCTCCGCCGTTTCGGTGAGTTCGTACACGTCGGCAACCTGATCGAGGAAACCAAACGTGACCAACGCGTCGCACACCCGCTCGAGGTGTGGCCGTGACACGAAAAGGTGGTCGGCTAACGGCGCGACAGTCGTCGGACCAAGCGCCTCGATGGCGTCGAAGATGCCGAGATCGATCGCCGCGACCAGCGTCCAGTACGACCCGAATCCTTGGATGACGCCCCATACCGGACCCGACGGCGGTGGCTTGAAGTCACGCCAAGGCCGACCCTTGTGGGCCATGGTGTGGCCCTTCTTGAGCTCGGGATAGGGTGAATCGACGCTCACGGTTCGAGGACGATTTTCCCGAAGAACTCCGAACTCAGCATCTTGTCCTGGGCATCCGCGCCATCACTCAAGGCGAACACCGAGTCGACCGGCGCCTGGAACGAACCGCCGGTGTAGAGCTTCCATGCGGTGGCGAACTCCTCGTAGCGGTAGGGGTCCGAGCCCATGATGGAGATGCCCATGTGGAACATGAAGCCGAGCGACGGAATCGTGGCGGTGTCGCCGGTGGTGTTCCCGCAGTTGACGAGCCGACCGCGCCGCTTGAGGGAGAACATCGACTGGGCCCACAACGCCGGACCGACGTGGTCGAAGACCATCTCCACACCGGCACCCTGCGTGACGCCGCGGGACCAACCAGTGACGTCGTCGGTCCGGTTGTTGCAGACGAAGTCGGCACCGAGGCCGCGCGCCCGTTCGCACTTGTCGTCGCTCCCCGCTGTGGCCAGCACGACGGCGCCGGCGTTCTTGGCCAGCTGGATGCCGGCCATCGACACCCCGCTTCCCGCAGCGTGGATCATGACGGTCTCGCCGGCGGTGAGCCGACCGACCGTGAACAGCGCGTGATATGCGGTGAGCCACGCCGTGGGGAAGCAGACCGCCTGGTGCCAACCCATGTCGGCCGGTAGTACGTGCGCATGGGTGTCCGGCACGAGGCACTTCTCGGCGTACCCACCGGCCACGGTCCCGCCGATCACTCCAAGCTCACCGTAGAGATCTCCCATGCCGGCCAGCTTCGAGCCATCGGGAACCTCGGCCAGGGAAGGATCGACAACGACCCGATCACCCACCTTCAGTCGGGTCACCTCCGACCCGACAGCGGACACCGTACCGACGACGTCCATGCCAGCAATGTGGGGCAGGGTCATCCCGGGCATGGTGAACCAGCCGTTGCGCTGCACCACGTCGAGGTGGTTGAGCGCCGTGGCGGCTACGTCGATCACGACATCGCGCGGACCCGGCGTGGGGTCGTCGATATCGGCGTAGCGCAACACCGAACGATCACCGGGCTCGGTGTAGAACAACGCCTTCATGCCGTATCTCCGATGTGGTTCGTGCAGGGGGCGAAAGGCTCCGGCATCCTCTTCATACTGATTCCTTCTCTGATGCGACCACGGTCGGCCAATTGGCGCGGTAGTGCTGAACGAGCCAGCGGTTGAACTGCACATGGCTCTCCTCCTGCCAGGAGTAGCGCCCGCGAGCGGCGAAGCGGCTCTGCATGCCCCGCTGCACTTTCGTGGTGGCGTCCTGGTCCTGGCGGACGAACACCTGCACTCCCGCATCACTCATGGCGAAGAGGTGATCGAACATCGGGTCCTCGAGCGCCGACGGGTGGAGCAGGTAGCCGATCTCGACGTCGATCGTTCCCGCCGTCTTCGGGCGCACGATGAAGAAGAAGGCCTGATCCGGAGCCGTGCCGAAGCACAAAGTCGGCGGCATCAGCGCGAACGTCGACCTCGTTCGCTCCTCCTCGGTTAGGAGAGGGAAAACCGGCATGAGTGCCTTGGTCGTGGCGTTGAAGCCTCCGTCGATGTGGGTGTAGCCGTTCGTCCGGAAGATCACGTTCGATCCCGGCTGCCAGTCGACGGGAAAGGCCGCCAGTTCGCTCGGACAGAAGTCCTGGATCGTGTGATGGAGCTTGTTGGCGTGGTAGCCATCGTTGAAGTTCTCGAACATGACCTTCCAGTTCCACGGCATGTCCTCGAGCGTGAACGTGCCGGGGCACACGGCGTTCGCCAGGTCGTAGTGATCGAGGTAGGGCGTGTACGTGGCGAGCGTCGGCGCAAGCGGTTCGGCATTCGGGTCGAAGTGGACGAACACGAAGCCCAGCCACTCCTCGACCTTGAGCGCCGGGAGTGGGAAGTCCTTCTTGTCGAATCCTTCCGTACGCTCCATCGCCGGTGCCCCGAGGAGGCGACCGGTGAGGTCGTAACTCCACAGATGGTACGGACACGTGAACTTCGTGCAGTTACCGGTGTCGTCGACAACCTGCATGCCGCGGTGCTGACACACCGAGGAGAACGCGTGAACCACGCCATCCTTTGCGCGCGACACGATCACCGGCTCGTTGTTCACGGTGGCGGTGAAGTAGTCGCCGACATTCGGGATGCGGCTCGCTCGCCCGACACACTGCCACTGCGTGGCGAACACCGCCTCCCGCTCGAAGGCGAGGAACTCCTCGGACGTGTAGATCTCCGGCGGTAACGTACGCGCGCTTGCAAAATCCTCGACGGATGCGTCGAAGGACGCGAGAAATTCGGGAGTGAGCAGACTCATGGTGCAGTGACCTCCTGAGAGACAGCCGATTCCGCGGCGTTGGATTCGGTCGGGATGGATTGGACCGAGGTAATAGTGGGCGTCGTTTCGGCATTCGGATCACGGAGCAGGAACTTGCGGATCTTGCCCACGCTGGTGCGGGGAAGCTCATCGACGAAGGTGATGTCGCGTGGCCGTTTCGCCTTCGTCAGTCGTTCGGCACACCACGCATGAAGGTCGTCGACCGACGGAGGATGCGCGACGTCGGCGAGGACGACGAAACCGACCGGCACCTCGTCGCGCACCTCGTCGGGCTGACCAACCACCGCAGCCTCGAGGACGCCGGGGTGCGAGCACAGGACCTGCTCGACCTCGACCGTCGACACGTTCTCGCCGGCGACCTTGAGCACATCGCTGCGACGTCCGTCGAAGAAAACCCGCCCGTCGACATCGCACCGGGCCCGATCACCGGTCAGGAACCAACCGTTCCGGAACGAGGCATTCGTGGTGGCCGGATCATCGAGGTATCCGGCGAAGAGCGTGACGCCCGGGGTTCCGCGCACCACGATCTCGCCCACGGTGTCGAGCGGCACCCTGACTCCTGCGCCGTCGTGGATCTCCACCTCGCACCCGGTCGTGACGAATCCCATGGACGAGGGCACCGGTCGATCGGCCGAGTCGGTGAGGACCGCCGGGATGGTCTCGGTCATGCCGTAAAGCTGACGGGGACGACAGCCCAGCAGCGAGCTGAGCAGCTCATGCTGATCGTCGCTGATGTTCATGGCGTACCAGCAATGCGTGAGCGCAACGCCCTCGACCGGTGTGGCACCGCGGGCAAGGATCATCCGGATCGGAGCGGCGAACAGGCTCGCGTGCGTGGCGCGATGACGCGCCGCCTGCGCCAGGAACCCGCTCGCCGAGAACGTCGGCATCAATGCCACCGACGCACCCGCCCAGATCGCCGACGCGAAGCTGTAGTACTGGGCGTTGGCATGGAAGAGCGGGAGCACAACGAGCTGGCGGTCATCCGAGACGAGCGAGGCGGCCGCCGCCATGGACGCACCGGCAAATGCGTAGTTGGCCTGCGTGATCTCGACCCCCTTCGGCGCGCCGGTCGTGCCGGAGGTGAACATCACCGCAGCACGGTCGAGCAGCTCCGCTGATGGCCAATCAGAGAGCAACTCGTGGCCGAACACATCGAGCGTGCAGTCGGACTCGTCGATCTCGACGATGGTGGCCACGGTCGAACCGGCTGCCGCCGATCGGTAGACCTCGGCGCGGGTGTCGGAACAGAGGCCGATCACCGGTGACGTACGGTTGATATGCACGCGTAGTCCAGCCGAGGTGCCCATAGGGTCCGACGGCACGATCCAGGCCCGAAGTCCCAGCGTCGCCAACCACACTGCGACAAAGGTCGGTGAGTTGGTCAACGCCAGGTGCACAGATGATCCGGGAACGACACCGTGGCTCACCAGGAACTGGGCAACGCGGGAAACCACAGCGTCGAACTCACTGTAGGTCCACGACTGCGTCTCTTGGCGCTGCGCCGCTCCGCTTCGCTTCACTGCTCGCAACACAGGAGGCGTTCCCCCTGCGCCCGTCACGCGAGAAGAATTCACGGCACCGTCAGGTCGCTCGAAGACCAAGAAGGGGTGATCACCGCGATCGGCGACGGCGCGAACCCAGGCATGCGACAGGGTCGTTGCGACCGCCCAGTCAGCCATGTCAGCTTCCGACCTCGACGACCTCTGCTGCGTCGGCATTCGCGTCCGTGTCGGTGACGACCGCCCCGTAGCCGCCACCGCCGGGAAGATCGAGACGGACGTGATCACCGGGGGCGAGCGTGATGCGCGACTGGGTGCGGACCGCCTCCCCGTTCACCGTGAACGCCCCGGCGGCACCGGCTTCGCCGCCGAAGAGACCCTTCGGCGCATCGGAGAGGCGCGACGTGACGGCGTTGAGCTGCCATGCCCGGTCGGTGTCCACCGTGAACTCGATGGTCTGACCGAGACCGCCCACCTGCGCGCCAGGTCCCCCGCTGCCGGTTCGGAGTTCCTTGCGGAGGAAGCGGATCGGAGCAGACGCCTCGACCACTTCGACAGGAACAGCGGACACACCGGTCGGATACGAGCATGCCGAGAGACCGGGCTTGGTGGCGCGGGCACCGACACCACCGGCATAGGTGAACATCGCAGTAATGAACGGGCTGCCGTCGTCGTGGTTGCCGCTCACCTGCATCGTCCAGACTGCACCCGATCCCTCGGCCATCGCCTGCGCCGGCCGGATCTGGGCCAGCGCCTTGAGCAGCGCGTTCGGCAGGAACATGCCGACAACGTGACGGGCCGTGCCCGGCATCGGAGACACGGCGTGCACGATGGAGCCGACGGGAGCCTCCACCTTGATCGGCGCCAGGCTGCCGTGATTGTTCGGCAGCTCGGGGTTCAGGACGGAGCGGATCGTGAAAGTCGTGTAGGCGTGGGTGTAGTTGAGAACCACGTTGATCCCGAACGGACTACCGCCCGACGAGCCGGCGTAGTCGACGAGGATCTCCCCGGCCACGTTGTCAACCGTAATCGCGCATACGATATCGATGGTGCTGCCGTCGGCGAGGTCGAGCAGCGCGCTGGCAGAGTAGGTTCCGGCGGGGAGCTCGCGGATGCTGGCGCGAGTTGCCGCCTCCGAGCGGGTGATGATCTCGTCGGCCAACGCCTCGATGTCGTCGAGACCGTGGCGATCGCACAGCGCCTGGAGACGCTGCGCCCCCACCTCGCCACTGGCCATCTGGGCGTGGAGATCACCGGCCATGTGATCGGGCTGACGAACGTTGCTCAGGATGAACTTCCACACGTCGTGGTTACGTTCGCCGGCGATCATCAGACGCAGGATCGGGATCCACAGACCCTCTTCGAACACGTCGCGTCCGCCGGCACCGATGCCGTAGCCCCCGACATCGGTGTGGTGGATCGTCGAACCGAAGAACGCAATCGCCTTCCCGTTGCGGAACACCGGATAGAGCACGGTCACATCGAGCAGCTGACCCGCGGTCTTGTAGGGGTCGTTGGTGATCAGGACGTCGCCCTCGACCAGCGAGTCGGTCGGGTACTCGTCGAGCATCGCCGACGCGGCGCGGGCGAGAGAGTTGATGTGTCCCGGCGTGCCGGTGATGGCCTGGGCCACCATGCGGCCGCGTCGGTCGAACACCGCGTTCGCGAGATCACCGGCTTCGCGAACGATCGGTGAGAACGCCGCCCGCTGCAGGGCCCGCGCCTGTTCGTTCACAGTGGCGATGAGGCTCTGCCACAGGACTTCCAGCTCGATCGGATCGAAACTCATGTGGAGGCTCCCGTGGTCGCAGTCGTGGTTGCAGTGGTGGAGGCGGTTCTGGCGGGCACGGCACGATCGGCGATGATCGAGCCGTCGTCGGCGACGGTGGCGGTCCATCCAGGACGGATCACCGCGGTGGTCTCGCGTTCCTCGACGATGGCCGGGCCGGCGATGACCTGGCCCCGACCGAGATCGGGTCGGCGATACACCGGGGTGTCGACAGGAAGCGCGGTACGACTGAAGCGGACAGAACGGTGGCTGTGCACCGCGCCGACGCCCTCGGCCACCGAGGCCAGCGGTTCGACCGGTGTGGCCGACGCGAAGGCCGAGATACGCCAGGTGACGGCCTCGACGCGCACGTCGGGAATGGTCAAGCCATAGATCCGTCGGTAGTCGGCCTCGAAGAGCGCCACGACCTCGGTATAGGTCACGGGCCATCCGGTTCCTTCGCCGACCCACAGCGTGATCTCGTTCCCCTGCCCGAGGTACCGGACGTCGACGCCATAGCGGAAGTTGATCCGGTCGGCTTCGACACCGGCCGCGGCAAGCACCCGGCGTCCTTCGTCGCGTAACTCGTCGAGTAACCGGTCACGCGCCGTCAGCTCCGGACCGGCCGTCTCGAACACGTCAAGCGGACGGACCATCGAACGGGCGAGGTCGATGCGCACCGGCGTGACCAGCGTTCCGAAGGCCGAGAGCACGCTGGCGTTCACCGGAAAGACGACGCGGGGCGACTCCAGCAGCTCGGCAACACCGCACGCGTGCACCGGGCCGGCACCGCCGAAGGCGAGCAGCGTGATGCCGCGCAGATCCACCCCCTGCTCCACCGCGTGCATGCGCGCCGCCGCGGCCATGTTCTGATCGACCAGCTCGCTGATACCGGCGGCCGTGTCGTCGGCGGAGAGTCCGAGTGCAACGGCGACGGAGTCAAGGGCCGCGTGCATGGCGATCGTGTCGAGCGCCATGTCACCACCGAGGAAGAACGCCGCATCGAGCAGCCCGAGCGACAGGTCTGCATCGGTCACCGCGGGTTTCGTGCCGCCACGGCCGTAGCACGCTGGACCTGGGTCGGCGCCGGCCGACTCGGGACCGACCTTGAGCAGGCCCAGGTCGTCGACGCGGGCCTGGCTCCCGCCCCCGGCACCGATCTCCACGAGATCGACCGACGGGACCGAGACCGGGAATCCGGAGCCCTTCTTGAACCGGTAGATACGGGCGACTTCGAAGGTGTTCGTGAGCTCCGGCTCACCGTGGACGATGAGGCACGACTTCGCCGTGGTGCCACCCATGTCGAAGCAGAGCAGCCGCTCCTCGCCCATGCGCTTGGCGAACCAGCTCCCCGCCAGCGCGCCGGCCGCAGGTCCCGATTCGACCAGACGGATCGGTGCCCGCGCCGCATCGTCGGCCGACACGACACCACCGTTCGAGAGCATCATCAGCACCGAACCGCCGAACCCTTCGGCGGCAAGCCACTTCTGCAGCTCATCGAGGTACGGACCGATCACCGGCATCGTGGCGGCGTTGCACGCCGTGGTGATCATCCGCGGGTACTCCCGGATCTGCGGGGAGATGTCGGCCGAGATGCACACGGGCACGCCGAGCTCCCGGCGCAGATAGTCGGCCACGATCCGTTCGTTGGCGGGATTGGCGTAGGAGTTGATGAGGCAC
>JANOJN010000305.1:0-1911 GCA_031418775.1 Acidimicrobiia bacterium | reverse complement strand
ACAGGCAATGCCGGCGACGTCGAGGTGGGCGTGCTGGAGGAACTTGGGCGGCTCCGCCACACCGAGGCGCTGCAGAAGCTCTCCCCCGCGAGGACCGGTGACGTTGATCGCGCCGAGCGCCATCGTGCGATCCATCAGGCGTACGTCGAGGTTCCAGGTTTCGGCCCAGTCGCGCATCCACATCTCGGCATTGGTGGCCCCACCCGAGGTGAACGACAGAACGAATCGGGTGTCGGACTCGCGCACGATCATGCCGTCGTCGATGAGGTGGCCGCGCTCGTTGAGCAGAAGCACGTAGCGCGAGCGGCCCGGCTTGATGTCGGCCACCGTGGTCGGGTACAGCCGCTCCAGAAACTCCACGGAATCGGGACCGGTGAGGATCATCTTGCCGAGCGTGCCCACGTCGCCGATCGACACGGCTTCTCGAACCGCCCAGTATTCGGCCACGTGATCGCCGTAGTTCCAGGGACGCCACCAGGAACCGAAGCGGTCCATGTTCGCGCCCAACGCGAGATGCTCGTGATGCAACGCGGTGCGGCGCCACGGATCGAGGTGGATTCCGGCCATCGCCTCGGCCATGGAGATCTGCTTCGCCGCCGGGCGGGCAGTGAACGGGAGCGCACGCCGACCCGACCGCTCGGCCACGAATGCCCGCACATGCGGAAGGCAGACGGAGCCCTGACAGGTGCCGGTGCCGGCGAGCGCTGAACGCTTGATCAGCTCGACCTCGTGAAACCCCCGGTTCCACACACCCCACAGATCCTCGACGGTGGTCTTGGAGCACGGACAGACGACACCGCTCGTGGGGCAGACGGGAAGCGGGTGCGCCTCGGCGGCCGAGCCGACCACGGAGACCGCGGGGTCTTCGTTGCTCCGGGAAAGAACATCGCGGGGCGACGATCCGAGTCCGACGACCACTGAATCGCATTCGTACGTGCGCTGACTATCTTCGTGTCCCCGAACGGTGACGGAGGTGACACGACCATCATGCCCGTCGAATCGGACGAGCTCGCCGTCGGCCCGCTCGCCGAGAGAAGCCGAGCCGACCGACACGACCCGACCGAGCTCGACGCCGCGCGCGATCAGCTGCGCTGCGGCTTTCGGGGTGAGAATGCCGCGCATACCGCTTCCGTCGCACACGGGGTGCACCTCGGCCGAGCCGGTGGCGATCACGACCCGATGCGCATGGAGATGGCGCATGCCGTCGGCGGTGCGCACCACGACGAGCGGCCCCGGGTAGACGGCAACGACCTCGTTGCCGTCGGCTGCGTCGAATACGAGAACGTCGTAACCTTCTGCGCGCATAGCGATTGCAGTCGCAGACCCACTTCGACCGCCACCGACGATCACTACCTCGGCGTGCTCGTGCGAGACCGGGACGGTCACATCACCGATCGGCGTGAGCATCGAAGGCGCACCTCCCGCAGGGTGGCGCTCCACAACCATGCCGGGGCGCGCCTGGGTCTGGCATGATCGCGCCCACGCCGTCCCGTCGATCCGTCCCACACAGTTCCCGCAGTCACCACCAAGACAGAGGGTGCCTCCGTGGGCGGGTGATTGACCGGCGCGAACCAACGCCACGGCGACAGAGTCGCCGTCGACGTACTCCAGCGGTTGTCCTTCAACAATGAGTCGTGGCACCGTTTCCCCGATCACTTGCTAGCGCATCTTCGCGGAAGTTCCTGCGACATCGAGACGCGGACCTCATGTTCCCTGCAGTTGTCGATTTCACACGAACTCCCGAGTCAGTGCGCTATGAACGCATACGAGTGCCGGCGGGGTCGAGCAACGGCTCGTGCTGCAGGTGCGCCTTTCGGCGCTCGCCGATGATCTCGATCTCGAAGCCCTCGTTGCCCTTCTCCGCCAGCGCCGCCGGGATGTACCCGAGGGCGACCGACTTGCCGACGTAGT
>JANOJN010000304.1:0-7439 GCA_031418775.1 Acidimicrobiia bacterium | reverse complement strand
TCGCCCTGACCAGCCGAGAGTTTGCACGGGCCCCTGCCTGCCCGTCAGAGCATCGCAATGCGGCGGTCGAAGTCAGCGGGGGCGTCGGGGACCACCGTCGTCAGTTGGTAGATGCCAGCGGCGACCTCGGTGACTCGTGTGTGCATGTCCATCAGAACGGCACCTCCGTGACAAGCAAGCCGGTGCGCTGCTGTGCGTCGGCCGGCGGGCGGCCGGAGAGTGTGCGGCACATCTCGATTGCGTCGATGGTGACGTGCTCGCCGCCGTCACCGGCGACGAAGACGCCCCCGGCCGCGCCGGTGAGTGTGAGTGTGAACGGTTGGCCGTAGCGACGGGCCAGCTCGGCAACGACGTCCGCGACGATGCGACCGTCGTGTTCCGCCGTGAGTTCGAGGTCGCGACCTGTTGCGCGCGCGATGTCGATGCGATGCATCCACGGATCGCGCGTGAGGATCGTGTCAAGCAGGTACGCCATTCGCCACGTCTCGACCGTGCCGCCCACCTCCTCTTTCATCGGCATCTTCCGGAACAGCGACGGCGCCTTGGCTCGCCAGCGGGCGGCGCGCGGACCGAGCTCATCGACGCGTGCGATCAGTTCGTCGGTCGACAAGTCGGCGTGGTCGGCGACCTGCTTGGCCGTCAACGCGTCGATCATCGGGCCACCCTCGCGCTTCGACGTCTTCGTCGCGGCGCCCATGGCGCCGAACAGCCGGCGGAAGCCGGTGAACGTCGTCATCATGCCGAGGCTGTGGCCCGCGACAGCTCGCACGTCCCAGAGCGGACAGTCGGTGGGTCTGCTCCACTCGTCAGGCGCCAGCGATCGCAACTGCGACGCCATGCGCGCGTACTCCGTGCGCGCCAGTCTCTCGGTGTCCGTACGGCTGATCGGCCGGATGGTGTCGACCGGTTGTGCAGTCATCATGGTGTGCTCCTCGTCGTGGCTGATTGTTTCCGCTTCTTGATCATGTGGTCGTAGAACATCTCGACGGCTTCGTCGATCAGACGGATCCAGCGATCGCCGCCCGGGTCGTTGGAGAGCTGCTGGTCCGCCAGGCCCGTGCCGATGGCGGTGAACAGGTCGAGTGCGGCGGGATCGGTGATCCCGCACACTTCCATGCGTTTTCCGAGCCGTTCCAGGCTGCCTTCGGATATCGCGAACGACTCCGCCGACGGTTCGAAGCCGGGGATCGTCCGCTGGAACAGCAACAGGTAGCGCGCCGCGTCCGCCGCGCAGAACCCGACGAAGAGGTGGATCAGTTGCTTCAGGCCCTCCAGCTGGTCGCCTGGCTCGTCCGAGGGCTCGGCCTCCACGAACTGACGTGCACCCTGCGCGTACATCGCGTCGTAGATCGCATGCTTCGAATCGAAGTAGCTGTAGAGCGAGGGCGCCTGCATCCCCACCGTCCGAGCCAGGTCACGCAACGACAGTGCGGCAAGCCCGTTGGCACGCACCTGCGCCCACGCGGCATCGAGGATCTCGGCCCTGGTTTCCTCTTTGCGCTCCGCCCGCCTATCTCGTTTAGGCATTTCTAACATCATTAGGATAATAGAACCACGTTTGGAGATCAGTCAAGCAACTTCGCGGTTTCGGCGGGCGAACTCGGGGCGGGAACGCAGAAGGCCGACCCGGAGGTCGGCCTTCGTACTTGGTGGCGGGGGCCGGATTTGAACCAGCGACCTTCGGGTTATGAGCCCGACGAGCTACCGAGCTGCTCCACCCCGCGTTGAGAACTTCAACTCTAGCAGCACTACGACGTCTTCGGTTTCGACGCGTCCCGGGCCGCTTCGATCTGGCGACGAGCGTCCTCGACCCGCTGCTGGTACAGCCCGAGATCGCCGTCTTTCAGAGCAGCCTCCGCCGCCGCGAGTGACGCAGCCGCGTCGTCGAGGAGTTCGCCCACGGTGGCGTTCGCATCGACGGGCGTCTCCGTCGGCGTCTCGCCCGGCGTCGATGGCGTCGGAGGGCTCGGCACGGTCGGGCTTCCGGTCGACCCGGTGAGCGCTTTCTCGAACGCGGCAGCGACCGAGGGCTCGATCGTCACGCGGTTGCCGGCGAGCACAAGCACGTACTTCAACTCCTGGAGGTCCGACGACTCCGGCTTGAGGAACATCGGCCGTTGGTAGACGAGCCCGGCGGTGGTCGCCAGGACCTGCACGTCGCCGAAGTTCACCTGCGAACCGACCTGGCCGAGCTGGGTCTCCAAGGTGCTCACCCGAGGGTTGGCGCGCATCCGGTCGAACGCCCGAGCCGGACCCAGGGCCTCCGCCGCTGCGGGGACGAGCAGGACGCGAAGCCGGCCGAAGCGGTCGGTGTTGGTGTCGGCCACGACCAGCGCGCGTAGGAGCCGTCGCTGACCCGTCGACCGACGAAGCTCGAGCGACTGCTGGAGCACGAAGGTCGGCGCCGACTGGCCCGGATAGCGATGACGGAGGTAGAGCGGCGCTGCCACCTGGGCGTCGTCATCCGGATCGACCTGGGCACGGTCCTCGGACCGCCGTTCGTCGACGGCCGGCGTGGACGACGTCGCAGCTGTCGCCGTGGGATCGTTGGCGCCCGACGAGACCGGAGCGGCGATGCTCGGCGTCCAGTCGTTCGCGAGATCGACGAACGCCGCAGCCGTAGTGACGTGGTAGCGCCCAAGCGCTGACGATTGCAGGCGAAGGAGGTCCTCCGGGTAGCGGAGGTGGGCGCCCAGACCGGGACGGTCCTTCTCGAGTTGACTCGAAGGTGCGAACAGGGAGGGATACGTGCGCGCCCAGGCGTCGATCAGCGGATCGGTTCCGCGTCCTGCGGCGCGGTACATCCTCACGTCGCCGTCGTAGGCATCGATCACCACGCGCACGGCAGCGCGCACGTAGTTGAACCCGCCACGATTCAAGCCGCTCCGCACGTCGAGGACCGACCCGGTCGCGAAACGCTGCGCGTAGGGGTAGTGATCGGAGACGGTGTAGCCGTCGAGCACCCACACGACACGATCGGCCAACACCACCGGATACGGATCGGCGCCGAAGCGAAGGAATGGCGCGAGCTTCTCGGCACGGGCGCGGACATCGCGCACGTACATCACCTTGCCGGTGGACGGCACGGAACGCAGGAGAAGGTTCCGGTCACCGAAGTGCAGCGCGAAGACCGCCTTCTTCCAGAACCCGCCGATGGCGACGCCGCCATTGCCCGTGTACTTCCCCGAGGTCACCTTCGCGTTTGCGTTTGCGTTTGCGGCCGCGGCGGGTGCGTCGAGCGCAGCGACGTCGATCTCGGACGGCGTCCCGACCACGACGTAGGAGGTGGCATCTTCGCCCACATAGAGACGCGGCTCGCGAGCAGAGATCGCCGACTTCCGAATTCCCGATGCGACGATGCGGGGCTCGCCCTCGCCGACCACCTCGCCCGCCGGAGCGACCATGACGCCATACCCGTGCGTTCGTTCGAGGTGCTTCTGCGACCACGTCTCGCTCTTCAGGGCGACACGATCGAGGGCACCAACGGCAACAAGTTGCTCGCGTCCGTCGATTACGTAGCGATCCATGTCGACATCGATCACCCGCAGGTAGTCGAGCGACACCACTTTGTTGAAGGCCGCGATCGTTCGTTGCGCCGGACCCCAGATCCGAGCGTTGGCGGTGAGTTCCGCGGCCAACGCCGGGGCTTCGGCGGCCGATTCCGATGGTGCTGTGTTCAGGTCCTGGGTGTCGATCGACGCGAGCCCGTAGGCGGCACGGGTGGCGTTGACGTTGCGCTGGATCGGCGTTCGTTCGATGCCGGGTGAGTTCGGTCGAACTTCGATCTGGTTGTATGCGCGCGGAACAACCTGCAGGACGACAACCGCAACGATGAGCCAAGCGACACCACCGACGATCGACGGGACGACGTCGCGCCGCACCGTTCCGATCACGATGATCACGGCAACAACGAAGGCGATCCCGGCAAGTACGGCAAGGCCGGACAGCCGAGTTCGCAGATCCGTCGCCCCCGGCCCGTCCACGTAGCCGCGGCCGCTCGTCACGAGCGACCAGCGGTCGAAGAGGTACGCAACACCGCGCAGAATGAACCACGCCGCGGAAAGCGCACCGACCAGGCGGCGCAATCCCGGCGGCAGTTCGCCACCTCGACGCCCGGGGCGCCATGCACCCACCAGATACGCGGCGACGAGGGCGGCCAGAATCGATACCGCCAGTAACGCCAGCAGCCAACCAGTAAGCGCGCGGAGGAATGGAAGGACGAAGAAGTAGAACCCGAGCGGACGACCGAACAACGGGTCCTTGGGACCGACGCCCGCGTCGCCGTTGATCAAGAGCAACACCGTCGACGTGTTGCCGGCCAGCGCAGGAGCCATGAGCAGCACGAGGGCCCCGACCCCGGCGATCCGAAGTGACCGCGGCCGGCCGCCGAACAGCATTCGGAGGCGGGCGGCGCTCTGATCAGGAGGGTTGACCGGCGTGGAGCGGGCCACCGTCACCGCTATCAGCGTGCCCAGAAGACCGGTGACCACGACGCCGATGGCAAAGAGCACCGCCGTCGTGACGATGCGCGTCGTCCAGACCGAATGATGGCCGAGATCACGGAACCACCACGAGTCCGTGAGCAGGCCGGCGACGAACCCGCCGAAGGAGAAGACGACAACCAGGACGGCAGCGACCACCGCGAGAGCGACCTGGCTCTTGCGCCGCGAGGTTACGCGTCGTGGCCCGGAGACCGGACTTCCACCCGAAGACATGCGCCGACTCTACGGCCTGATCGCGGACACGCCGTCGGTGTCGCCGGCCACCGCGCTCGCGGTCGCGCGGCTGCGTGAATCGTGGGTGTGGGAACTACGCGGCGATCGGCGCGACCCCGCGCAGCAGCGAGTCGAGACGTTCGGTGGTCCATCCGCGATACGCCGACGCGATGGCTTCGGAGAGGTCGGCGGCATCGGCGGAGCCGGCGCGCACCAGAGCGAGCGCGGTGGCGAGGGAAGAGCGAACGTCACCGACGATGTCGTCGACGGCCGGCGCGAGATCGGCGAGCAGCAGCGACGCTCCCGCATCGGCGAGGCTGCGCTCGACGACCTGGGACAGCCGCCGGTGCTGCTCGGTGTCGGTTCCGACGATCGAGTCCACGCTGGGGAGTCCACGCGACGTGCGGAGCGCCACGAGCGCCGAGCCCTGCTCGTCGCGCAGGTGACGCTTGATCGAACGGGCCAACCGTTCGGCGACGAGGGTGGCGATGTCCGTCGGGTCAGTGCCAAGGCCTGTTGTGGTCGCGGTGTCGTCGGTCTGGTGATCGTCCGCCAGCACATCGCCGGTGACATCGATGACGAGCACCGTGTCATCCTTCGGCCCGGCGTTTGGAAGCGAGCTGCTGTCGGCCCTGTCGCCGGAGTTCGGGGTGCCGTTCTTGGGCGTCCGCGGGGCCCGGGACTTCTTGGCCTTCGGGGGCGTCTCGCCCGCCAGCACCTGGCGGGCGTCGGCGGCGGCCTGGGTCCGCTCGGCACGCAGGCGGGCGAAGAGGTCGTCGACCGCCCCGACCGGACTCAACGCCGGACCGGAGATATCTGCGTGGTGCCCACGGTCACCCGGACCGCCATCGGGCAGGACACCGTCTTCGACCACCCCGCCGATCCGGGCCGGGGCTTGCTGGTCGACACCCTGGTCGACCACGACGGCGGACTCGCCGGCCGCTTCCTCCGGGCCGAGTCCGGCAGTCGTGGTCATCATGACCATCTCGACGGACACCGTCTCCGTCACCACCTCGTCGAGCACCACCTGCGCCACGGTCGCGTCCCTCAGGATCTGCGGGGAGACCGCATAGCGGCCACCGAAGAGCTCGGCTTCCAATTCGTCCGTGCTCGGCATGGCCTCTCCGGCCACCCGTCGCCCGGCCGTCTCGGCCGCCAGGCGTGCCTCGACCTCGGCCGTGGATAGGTCGCGCGATGCGTCTTCGACGACCCGACGTGCATCGCGGAGTGTCTCGAGGAGCTTCTCGCGCGCCACTCGGAGCTGTTCGAGCTGCACGTGGGCCGTACGACGCCGCTTGGCCAGATCGGCGAGGATCCGCTCACGGACGGCACGGGCCTCGCTGATCATCAGACGGGCCTGCTCGCGTGCCTGCTCCGGATCACCCGGGATCTCCGCCAGCGCCGCTTCGATCGCGGCGTTCCGCTCGGCGGACGGCTTGCCGCGGGACTCGGCACGGGAGCGCAGCACGATCCGCGCTGCCTCGTCGCTGGCTCGGGAGACGATGGTCTGCGCTTCGGACCGAGCGGCGGCCAGAACGTCCTCCGCTTGACGCTGGGCGGCGGCGAGCGCCGCTTCCGCCTCAGCCGACGACGGCTGATCCCCACCGTTCCCCATTGCCGTGTCATCGCCACCCTCGCCATCCGGACGAGAGGTCACGACGGCGACGACTTCGCCTTCGGCGAGTTGCGCGACCTTCGCCTGCACGTCGGCGTACAGCCCTGCTACGTGGGCGAGGAACTGGCGCACCTCGGCGGGGTCGTACCCGCGGAATGCGGTGGCGAATCGACGATCTTGGATGTCTCGAGCAAGCACGGCGGCACATCTCCTAACGAAGAGCGCTGGGCGGATGGTCATCCGACCGGGGAAGGTAGCGGGTCACCGCCCAGCTGACGCAAGGCGGCCAGTGCATCGTCGAGCGTTTCGACTCCCACGACCGACATCGTTCCGGCGTGTGGACGAGCGAGCGAGACCTCCGACTTCGGCACCAGGAACAGCTTTGCACCTGCGGCCTTCACGGCGAGGGTTTTCTGCTTCACGCCGCCGACCTCACCGACCGAGCCGTCTCCTTCGATGGTGCCCGTCACCGCGACCTTCTGCCCGCCCGTGAGCTCGCCCGGTGTCAACCGGTCGAGCAGGGCAATCGTCATGGCCAGCCCAGCAGATGGCCCGCCGATCCGCTCAGTGTTGATCTTCACCGTGAACGGGGGCCGGCACGGGTTCTTCGTCTCGGCAGTGAGCTCCACCCCGAACACCGGCCGCGACACCCCGACGACCTTCTTCGTGGGCGTTGCGAGGGTCAGGCTGCTCAAGCCCCGGCGCACCGTCACATCCACGGTATCTCCCGGCTTCACGCCGACCAGGGCGGCCACGATGTCCGTCTGCAGACAGATGGGCGTGCCGTTCACGGCCGTGATCACATCGCCGGCCCGTAACACCCGGAACGCGGGGAAGTCCTTGTCGACCCCGGCCAGTTCGGCCCCTCCGCCGCTGAGCTTGATACCCAGCTTGCGAGCAGCGACAACCTCGGAGATCTGCTTGGACCCCTCCATCTGGGCGGTGCTCATTCGCCGCGATTCCTTCCTCGACTGATCGCCGTACACCGCCGAGCGCTTCGGCGCGTCCTGCTCACCGGAGATCCACGCAGCCAAGAGTTGGATCGGCGCCGGACGTTCGATCACTCCCACCGTGGCCCAGAACGTCTCGCCCTTCGGAGCGAACGTCGG
>JANOJN010000303.1:0-5909 GCA_031418775.1 Acidimicrobiia bacterium | reverse complement strand
GTTGACCATGCCGGGCATCACCGCGCAGCCGTCGGCATCGATGACCTCGGTCGCGTCGCGTCGAGCCGAGGCCGGGGCGGTGCCGTCTCCCACGTCGACGATCGTGTCGGCATCGATGAGCACCCAGCCGGAATCGTGCTGTGTCTGGGCATCATCGACCGTGACGACGCACCCGTTCTCGACGAGAATCACGACCGACCTCCGCGATCCAGCAGGGTGACGACGCACCCGTTCTCGACGAGAATCACGACGCGACGGCCCAACTGTGTGAATGCCGTGCTCGATCGCCGCCGCCATGACCGGATCACGACGGATTCCATCCCGCGAACGCGTTCACCACGTCCTCGATCATCGGCATCATCGGATACAGGATCGGACACGTGACCCCGGCATCGATGTATTCGGCGACCTTGTCCCGGCACTGAGTGCTGGTGCCGACCGCCATGAGGTTCCGGACGAGGGACTCCGGGATGAGGGCGGCCGCCTTGCGGTAGTCGGCCTCCGTTGCCGGCCAGCCCACGACCTCTTGGATCCGGGCGATGAGCTCCGGGTCCGCGCCAGATGCCTCCTGAATGTGGGGCTCCGTGCCGAGATAGTACGCGAGCAGACTTTTCCCGGTCATCACCGCTTCGTCCGGATCGTCATCACTGAGCGAACACACCAGCAGTTCGGGACGGTCGATCTCGTCGATCGTCTTGCCGACCCTGGCCGCGCCGACGGCGAGTTGTCCCACGGCATCGCGGATGTAGTCCGTCGAGACCACGTAGTTCAGCACTGCGCCGTCGCAGATCTCACCGGTGAGCTCCATCATCTTCGGACCGGTTGCCCCGATGTAGAGCGGAATGTCGCGGGGGGACAAGTCGCCGTAGGCGACGTCGAGGCGAATCCGGTCGAGCTTCACGAACTCACCCTGATAGGTGACCTCCTCCATGGTGAAGAGCAACCGAAGGGCCTCGATGTGTTCGCGCATCGCCGTGAGCGGCTTGCGCCGATCGAGGCCGATCCGTGAACAGATCGGCTCCCACCATGCACCGAGTCCGAGCATCACGCGGCTCTGCCCGTCGGCGGTGAGCCCGGCCAGCTCCCACATCGTGGACCACGTTGCGGCGATGACTGCGGGATTACGGGACCAGATCGGCAGCACGCCGGACCCGATGCGCAGCCGCTTGGTCTCTGTCACCAGGGCACTCATCAGCACCACGCAGTCACGGGCAAGGCGGGTGTCGGCCTGCCAGATCTCGGTGAAACCCTTCTCCTCGGCGTACTTCGCCATCTCGATCTCATAGCGGATCGGATGCTTGTCCTGGAGGTATAGGGCGAGACGGCGCATAAGGGGACACCAAGTATCGCCGAGGCTCGGGGCCCCCAGAGAGAACGGAGCTAGAGAATCTCCAAGAGTTCGCCGATGAGCTCGCGGATCTGACGAAGAACTGCCGGCCCAACGTTGCCCTGGGCGCCATCGCGAATTCGGTCGACGCTGATCGACGTCGGCAGGTGCGCCTGCACCACGCCGAACTCTTCGAGCGAGATCTCCGTCAGCCAGCCTCGCCGCGTCGACGTGCAGGGCACCACCACGACTGCGGCCTGTCGAAACTCGAGCACCTCGTCGGATGTCACGACGATCGCCGGTCGAACGAACCCCGCCTCGCCGCGAGCCGGGGTACCGAAGTCAACCTGAACAACGTCACCGGCTCGCATCGGAAACGTCCTCGGCAGAGGCGTTCAGAACCATGAGCTCACCGTCGTCGAGCGGTGCCGAGCCAAGTTGTTGGCCCATGATCCGCCGCCGCTCCTTGCGGATCAGCGCGTCGATCTGAGCATCGAGCGTGCGCCCCTCCCGGTCGGCCAGGATTCGAAGCGCATCGCGGGTCCGCGTCGATACCTTGATGGTGGTTGTTTCCGGCATACCCGTGAGTATACCAATGGGTACGCTGATCGACGAAATCGCCGAGTTTCGAGGCTTGGGTGGACGCCGTCTCGACTCGGGCGACGTCCAGGGACGCTCAGCTTGGTGTGAGGTGGTCGGCTCGGGCCTGGGCGATGAGTTCGTGGGCGAGTTGCGCGGCAGCATGAGGACTGAGCGCCCTCCCGCCTTCGAAGGCTGCGGTGAACGCGTCGGGTCCCATCGCATCGCGCATGGTCTCGACTGCTGACTTCCAATTTCCGTACGCGTTCAGGGGCATCTCGCGGGGCGCCACCGCTCCAACCAGTCGGGCCGCCCCGGCATGGAAGCCGAGATGGGCAAGCAATCGCGCCAGTTCAGCGAGACCGGTAACCGTGTAGTGATCGGCTCTGACCTGCCAGACGTCCACGGCGCGGGCGAAACCGGTGAGGGCGGCGTCAAGGTCATCGGTCTGGGCGAGGAGGCCGAGTTGAAACCCGCGGCAGGTTTCCTCCAGGATTCGGCCGCCCGAGGCGGCGCTGATGTCGATGGCCTGCTGGTAGAGGGCGATCGCCGCCGGGACATCGTCGATGGCCGCATAGATGGCCCGCACCCAGAATCCGGCCGCCCGAATGGTCGGCATCGGCGACGCCGCCAGATCGGCAATGGCGGCGCGTCGCTCCTCGTCGGGCATGGCGACGGCGAGGATGCCAGCGAACGCATGCAGATAGGCCAGGCAGGCTCGCGACGGGTAGTCCACCGGGTGCTCGGCGCCGGCCCGGAACATCGCAAGACACTCGTCGATCCTCCCCGAGTGCGACAAGGCAAAACCGGCGTTGATGTATGCATTTAAGGCGACCTCGAAACGACCGTCGGCGTGCAGGGCCACAGCATCGAGCCCGTAACGAACGGCTTCGCCAAGGCGTCCGACCAAGGTGGCAACATCGCACGCCATGCTCAGCACCAACGGCAGTTCGCGGTGTTGGTCCTGGCGGGCCATCTCCAGCACCTCGTCGGGCCAGCCGAACGTCTCCGCCCGCAACCCGACACGGGCGATGTGATGTGCTTTCGCCCCGATGCGCACCGCCCAATCCACCTGGCTGTGATCGACCGACCACCGAAAGGCCGCCGACAGGTTCGAAATCTCCGTGCCCACCATCCGGTAGGCCAGCGGCTCGTTCTCGCTCGGCAGCAACTCGGCAGCCTTGTCGACCAAGTCGGCGAAGAAGGCGGCGTGCCGGTCACGGGCTGCCTCGCCATCGCCGGCCGTGGCAAGTGCTTCTTCGGCGAACTGACGGATCGTCTCGAGCATCGCGTAGCGCACTTCGGAACCGTCACGATCGATGGCGAGCAACGACTTCCGAACCAGCGAATCGAGGAGATCCAGTGCGTCGAACTCGTCGACTGCGGCGACGGCGGTCGCCGCCGATAGGGTGAAACCTCCGGCGAACACCGACATTTGCTGCAACATCCGCTGCTCGGTCGCGTCGAGCAGGTCATAGGACCACTGCACGGCGTGGCGAAGCGTCTGGTGCCGCTCGATCGAACGACGCGAACCCGTCAGAAGACGAAACCGCTCATCGAGCCGGTCCCGAATCTGGACCGGACTCATCGACCGCACCCGTGCCGCGGCCAACTCGATCGCCAACGGAATACCGTCGAGCCGTTCGCCGATCTCGGCGATCACCGCGGCATCGTCGTCGGTCGGCGCAAACGTGGAGTCGGTGCCACTCGCTCGTTGCACGAACAACTCCGATGCGGCCGACCTCACCCCCACCGCCAACGACGGCACCCGCCACGCCCACTCGGCCGCCACGTTCAGCGATTCACGACTCGTAGCCACGACGTGCACGGCCGGGCACGAGGCGACGATGGCGTCGACCAGCGACGCAACCTCGTCGAGCACGTGTTCACAGTTGTCGATGAGCAACAGGATCTCTCGACCGCCCAAGGACGCCAGCAGCAGGTCACGCCAGGACCGATCCGCCTGGGGTTGGAGGCTGAACACCGATGCGAGCGCCGGGTCCACGCCAGCGGCGTCAGCCACAGCGGCCAGCTCCACCAGCCACACGCCATCACGAAACCGGTCGGCCAGCAACGAAGCCGACTGCAACGCCAGGCGGGTTTTCCCGACACCGCCGACACCGATCAAGGTCACCAACCGATGCTCGCCCACTGCCTCGGCGACGATGCCCACCGCGTCGTCTCGGCCGACGAAGCTCGTGGTCGCCTGCGTCGGAAGGTTGCCTCGCACGATATCCATGGTCCGCACCGGGGCAAACTCCGTCGGCAATCCGTCGGCCCGAACCTGGAACAGGCGGACCGGCGCCGTGAGGCCGCGCAAACCGCGCAACCCCAGATCGGTGACCTGGGTGCCCGGCACCAGGCTCGCCGTCGACGCTGCGACCAACACCTGACCGCCATGACCGGCGGCCATCACCCGGGCTGCAGTATTGAGCGTTGGCCCGAAGTAGTCGTCGCCTCGCCGTTCGGCTTCACCGGTGGCGAGGCCCATGCGAACGGGCAGACGCAAGGCTCGTTGCGCACCAATCGCCGCGTCGACCGCACCCTGCGCAGACGCGAACGCGGCACACACACCATCACCGGTGTGCTTGAACAACCAGCCACCGTGCGACTCGATTGCGCTTCGCAGCGCCTCGTCGTGCACCGCCAATTCGTTGCGCATCGCCGCTGCGTCTTGCTCCCAACGCTGCGTGGAACCCTCGATGTCGGTGAACAGAAACGTGACAGTCCCGGTCGGCCGTGCGTCGCTATTCACGGGTCTTTCGAAAGGATCGGTAATCGATCTCGCGCCGATGGCAAACGCGTTCAGCTCTTGGCGAGGAACTTCGGCTTGGCGAACACTTCGCGGAGCCGGGCTTCGAAGTGCTCGAGCGGAAGGGTGTCGTAATTGGGATCGAATGCTTTCTGGTCCCACTCATCGGCGAACTTTGCGGCCAGCTCGAACGCCGGATTGTCGCGGTACTTGTCGCGGGCATTCGAGTCCAGACCAAAGTGCGCGTAGTAGTGCTTGCCCTGGAAGTCCTGGTGGGCGGCGATCATGAAGTGCACCTCGGGACGCACATACGGCTCGAGGATCGACGCACCGATGGCCGGGTGGTTCGGGACGCTGATGGCCTTGCCGATGTCGTGGCAGAGCGCGGCGACGACGACCTCGTCGTCTGCTCCCGCGCGCTCGGCCATCGTCGCGGTTTGGAGACAGTGGGTCAACTGATCAGTGACGAAACCGTCGGAAATGTCGGCGAGCGAACGGAGCAGACCGAGTACGCGCTCGGCGACGCGGCCCTGGTTGGCCGAGGTCTGGGCTCCGATCTCGAGCCACTCCTCGCGGGTCGACACGTCCATGGCGGTGAAGGTGGCATTCGGCATACCGATGAGTTTCCCACTTCGCGGTGCGCAACGCCATGCTGGTTCCGAATCCGCGTTCGACACAGCGGCCGTCATAACCCGACAAACACCGCCAGGCCGGGGGAACCCTGCCGGCGCGCTCGGCCAGTCACAACCCGACAAACACCGCCATCCGACGCATCTCGTGGTCGAAGAAGCCATCATGCTCCGACACCATCCCGACTCGATGCCCGAACAACTCGAAGCTGATCGCACCATAGATGTGCGTCCACGCCATGATCGATCGCACGATGAGATCGTCGTCGACGATCCCCCCGCGCTCGGCGAAGAACACCCGGATCGGCGCGAGGTCGGCCCGGACGGCCTTCGGGATCGGTTCGCGATCAGGGACAAGTACGCCGGTGCGTACGGCATCGGCCACAATCTGGACGAGGACCACGGTGACCCGCATGGCCGGAGGGATCGTGTCGGCCGGTGCCGCGTACTTCGGCACCGGGGTGCCGAAGACGAGCCCGTACTCGTGGGGACTTGCGCGGGCCCAGTCGCGCACGGCGTGGCAGACCGCCATCCACCGGCCCCGGAAGTCGTTCCGGCGAACGGCTGACTCGGCCTCCTCAACGAGCTCTCCCATGGCGTTGTAGGCGTCGACGATGAGCGC
>JANOJN010000302.1:0-16404 GCA_031418775.1 Acidimicrobiia bacterium | reverse complement strand
GTGGCCAGACGCGTGGAGTTGACGCCGAGGATGACCGGCGGGGCGGGGTGGGGGAGCGCGAATCCCTCCCACTTCTCGGGGTCGCGTGCAGGCGACCACATTTCCTCCAGCACGTCCAGTGTGTCGCAGAGATGTCGATGGCGGTCGGCCATCCGGGGCGCGATAGCGATCCCGAGGACGTCCTGTTCGCGGGCGAATCGGCTCGTCGGGCTGGTCCCGGCCCCGAGACCGAGCACGAACCGACCGCCGGAGATGCTCTGCACGCTCGCCGCGGCGGTGGCGAGCATCCCGGGATGGCGGTTGGCCGCGTTGACGACCAGGGAGCCGAGACCGATCGTCGTGGTCGCGGCAGCCATCGCGCCAAGCACGGTGAAGCACTCGAGCATGGTGCGCCCGTCGAACGAGACTCCGGAGAGGTGATCGAGCGCCCACACCGTGTTGAAGCCCGCCTCTTGCGCGGCAACCACGCCTTCGAGGTATTGCGCCCAGGTCGAGTTGGCCTGGCTCAGCTGCACGTCGATGATCACCGTCCGGAGGCTACCTACCGCGGACCCCACGCGGTCACGGGTGACGTGCTCCAGGGAATTCACTTCGCCGCGTTCCGCGATGTTGCGTACGCTCGTCGGCGATGACTGCTGCGACCGGGGAGATGGCGACCCCGCAGTCGATGTGGGAACCGATGCAGCACATCGGCTTCCGACGCTTCTTCGCTGCTGCGGTCGTTTCCAACGCCGGCTCGTGGATGCAGTCGGTTGCGGTCCCGTTCACGGTGTTCGAGATCACGAACTCGAAGACCTGGCTCGGTATCAGCGCGTTCGTCGGCATGTTCGTCGGCATGCTCGCTAACGCACCGGGAGGCATGCTGGCCGATCGCTACGCCCGGCGCAAGGTGCTGATCGTGACGCAGACCATCCAGATGTTCTCGGCGGTCTCACTCCTGCTGCTGTGGTCCTTCGGGCAGCCGACGATCGCGTCACTCATGCCTCTGCTCGTGATCGGCTCGATCGGCGGTGGCCTGAACATGCCGGTGTGGCAGAGCTTCATCCCGAGCCTCGTCCCGAGGGCCGAGGTACCCGCCGCCATTCGCCTCAACTCGATGCAGTTCGCCGTCGCACGTGCCGTAGGTCCGGTCCTCGGCGCGGTCACCCTCAAGTCGTTCGGCGCGTCCGCCTGCTTCGCGGTGAACGCGGTGTCCTTCCTCGTGATCATCGCCGTGTTGCTCGTTGTTCCCGAAGGCGAGATCCCGATGGCGCCGAGACTGCCGCTGATGCTCTCTCGCGTGTTCGCCGACATCGGCGACGGCTGGCGGTACATGGTGGCGCGTCCCGGGCTTCGCTATGCACCGATCGCCGTGTTCGTCAACGCCGCCTTCGGCTTCGGTCTGACCACGCTTGCGCCCGCCATCGCCCGCGACCAGCTGGGCCGGGCGGCCGACGACAACGGTGTGCTGGTGGGAGCGTTCGGACTCGGCGGAGCGATCGGGGTGGTGCTGATCGGGATGGCGGCGCGTCGTTCCCTGCACTCGCACCAAGTGCGGCTTGCTCTTCTCTGCTGGGTGGTCGCCGACGTGATGCTCCTGGCGACCGGGAGCTTCTGGATCGGTCTCGCGTCGTTCGCGGTGGCCGGGCTCGCCAACTCGGTCGGGGCAACGGCGTTGAACACGTCCGTGCAGCTCCAGGTGGACGACGCGTTCCGCGGGCGGGTCATGGGTGTGTACATGCAGATGTTCTTCCTCGGCTCAGCCGTGGGATCACTCGTCCTCGGTGTCGTCGCCGATCTCACCTCGCTCGAGGCCGCCGCCGGTCTGTCGGCTGCTGTCTTCGTCGCCTTCCACGTGTGGTCGGTCGTGCGCTTCGACGGGCTCAAGGTGCTCGACACCCCAGCCTGACCGGCGCTCGGTGGCTCAGACCATCGGCCAGGGGTACGCGTAGTCCGACTTCGGGTGGGGGAAGAACGGTCGCTCGATGACGCGATGAGCCCGTTCGAGCATCGTCGCGATCTCGTCATCGGTGAGCAGCTCGTCGAGCGCGCCGAAGTTACCCGGCTGCATCGAGGCCACCCGTTCGACGTCGGCACGCAGATGCTTCGGGATCTTCTCCCCGGCGAAGTCCCAGAGCACCGTCCGAAGCTTCGGCTCGACGTTGAAGCACAGGCCCTGATCGATTCCCCAGACCGTGTCGTCCTCGGGCCGTAGGAGAAGATGGCCACCCTTCCGATCGGCGTTGTTCGCGATGAGGTCGAAGGTGGCCATCGTCCGGAAGTGATGATGTACGGACGGCCGCGACTCCATCATCGTGAAGTAGTGCTCGCTGAAGTCGGCCTCGACGAACGTCTGGACCGACCCGATACCGAACGGGCCTTCGCGCAGTACGGTGCGCGGAATGATTTCCCAGCCGAGCAGGACGGCGAGCTCATACGCTGCGACCTCCCGCCGGTACAGCCCGGCGGGAAAGTCCCAGAGCGGGCGTTCGCCTTTGTAGGGCTTGTAGATCGCCTTGACCGACTCGCGGTCGGTCTCGAGGTCAACCGCGCCGTCCGAGACGTCTTCGGAGACGTCTTCGGAGACGTCTTCCGAGGCGTCGTCCGCAACACGCAGATGGACGAGGAAGGTGGCATTGGAGCTCCACGGCATCCGTCCCTCGATTTCCATCTCGCCCTCGAGAAGGACGTCAACGCGGTCGGGCCGGTTCATGGCGCGATCAGTTGAAGCAGGTGCACGAGTAACCGGTCGCCTCGATCGTGGAACCGCACAGGGGGCAAAGCGGACGACCGGCGGCGAGAAGCATCGGCACATTCGCCAGGACCGCAGCGGCCTGGACCCGGCTGAGCTGGAATCGGGCCCGCCCAACGTCGAGCGAATCAAGGTCGACGGTTTCCGGGTCGACGCCCTCGTCGAGTTCGACGACCTCTTGGAGGAAGACCACGACCCGATCCTCCGCCTGTTCGTAGCCGAGCTGGATCGTCCCGACGGTCCATTCAGGGAGAACGGGGTAGGTGAGTGACTCCCAGGGTGACGACTCGGAACTGAGGCCCAGAGGGAAATCGCCGAGCAGCTTCCCCATCGCCTCGGCCAGCAACGCGGCCTGCACCTTCTCGCACTTGAACGTCACGGTTCCCGTTCGGCCGTCGATCAGGCCCCGGGCCTGGAAGAAGAACGTGCGGTTCCCCGGCTCTCCCACCGTGCCGACCACGAAGGAGTCGACGTGGTCCATGTCGATCCGGCTGCTCATGACTGGTGGCGCAGGAACGCCGTGCCAGCGGTCATGACGGTGCCAGCGAGGAGAGGTCGCCTACCGAGTTCACACACAGCACATTGGGTCCGCCCGGGCCGTACGCGACGGCACTCACCGAACAGGTGGAGATGGAGATCCTCTGGAACAGGTCGAGGTGCGTTCCCAGAGCATCGGCAAGGACAGCCTTGATCGGATCGGCATGGCTCACGCAGGCGATCACTCCTCCGACATGGGCGGCGGCAAGGCGCTGCACCGTCGACGACATGCGCGTTTGCATCTCCGCGAACGACTCGCCGCCGGGAAAACGGAAGCCCGAGGGGTACCGCTGCACCGTGGTCCACTCCGGCTTCTTCATCAGGTCCTTCAACTCCGCTCCGGTCCACTCCCCGAACTCGCATTCGAGAAGACCGCGGTCGATCTTCACCGGCATCGCGCGGGCCTTGGCGAGCGGCGCGGCCGTTTCGCGCGCCCGCTCGAGAGGTGATGCGTAGATCGCGTCGAGACGCTTGAGCACGGAGAGCCTCTCGGCGACGTCGCGTGCCTGAGTCTGGCCGGATTCGGCGAGGTGGAGCCCCTTGGCGCGTCCGGGGAGGGTCTTGCCCGTGGTCGGCGTCTGGCCGTGGCGGATCAGCAGGACGAGCGTCGATGACGGTGTCGGATGCTTCGCTGGGGAACCCGCCTTCGGGCGGGAAGAAGTGTTCGGCATACCGAGTCAGTCGTTGCTGTCGTCGTCGTTCGACACATCGTCGAGCGTCTCGTCGGGCCGCAGCCATTGCCCGCCGCCCCGTTCACGGGGTCCACGTGCCTCGCCCTTGAACGATCGCGGTCCGCGATCGCGGTTGCCCGAGTTGCCGCCCTCTCGTGGCGCCCGATCGCTGTTGCCCTTGACCATCACGTCGACACGATGGGCCACGACGCGCAACTCGTCGTACTCCTCGCCGTCCTCGGTCCAAATGCGGAGTTCGATTCGTCCGCGCACACCGATGAGGTCGCCCTGCCAGAGGCGCATGGCGCGTTCCGCGACGGCGCCGAAGCAATGCAACTCGATCCGGTCCGATTTCGACGGGTTCTCGCCGTCGACATCGAGCTTCACGACGACGCGGTCGCCGTTCCCCGGGCGAAACGGTCGGTCCGCGACACGACCTGCAAGCACAACGACGTTCACGACACCCTCTTCTTCCGACCGGAACTCCCGGCCACCTCGCACCGAAAAGTCTTACATGACCCAGTAGGTTGACGGTCACGAAGCGGCCGACAACGTGACCGCGTCCGACCCGGTCAATCGCCACCGGACGAAGATCGGTCTTGTTTTTCTCGGTCTTCTCTGATTCCACGACAGGACCAACATGGCCCGCACTGCTTCCCTGTCCCTCACGGCCGATTCGGTCCAACGACTCGCCGCCGACATCGCCGCTTGCCGCCGCTGCCCGCGGCTCGTGGAGTGGCGCGAGCAGGTCGCGATGGAGAAGCGGGCTGCGTACCGGGACGAAACGTACTGGGGACGTGGCGTGCCGGGCTTCGGTGATCCCGATGCCGGCGTCCTCGTGCTCGGTCTCGCTCCGGCAGCCCACGGAGCGAATCGCACCGGCCGAGTGTTCACGGGTGATCGATCCGGTGATTGGCTCTTCCGAGCGCTGCACCGCGCCGGCGCCGCCAACCAGCCGTCTTCGACGGCAGTCGGCGACGGTCTTGATCTGTCCGGAGTGTGGGTCGCCGCGGCCGTCCGGTGCGCACCGCCCGCCAACAAACCTGAGCCAGCCGAACGGCGGGCGTGTCTGCCCTTCCTCCACCGTGAGCTCGCCCTGCTGGGCCGTCTCCGGGCGATCCTCGTGCTCGGGCACTTCGCCTACGACGTGGTTCGGCGGGACCTGGCGACGCCCGCTGGGGATTCGTTGGTCCCGCACTGCGGTCGGTTCCCGAAGTTCGGTCACGGAGTGGAAGTCGACACCGTCCTGAGTGATGGCCGACCGGTCTCCGTCGTGTGCTCCTTTCACCCGAGCCAGCAGAACACGTTCACCGGGAAGCTGACGGAGCCGATGTTCGATGCGGTCGTTTCCCGGGTCCTCGCCTTGTCGGGGTTGGCGACGGCGTCAGAGGTCGTTCCGTGACGTCTGACACGTAATCTCAGGCTTTCATTCGACTCTTATGTCAGATTCGGCACACTCATGAGCATGGAACATGAATCTATTCCTTCGGAACCAGACCCGTCCCAGTCGGACTCCACGCCACCGCCCGTGAGTCCCGAACAGCCACCGGCGGTCGGTGCGAACGCCAGTCCCTCGATTCGTGCTCCGTGGGCGAAGGCAGCCTTTGCCGGTGGCCTTGTCGGGGCGCTGTTCACCTCCGCCGCCCTCGGTGGGGTCATCGTCGCCACGCGCGACAAACGCGGGACGAAGGTGGCCACTCCGGCCGTCCAAGCAGTCGACGCCAAGGGGGCTTCGAAGCCGACGCTCAGCTTCGTCGGGGATTCGCTCTCGGTCGCGGATGTCCTGAAGACAGTCGAGCCGGCAGTGGTCGCCCTCAGCACGCAGCAGCGGATCGATCCGAACTCCTTCTTCGGCGTCGAACCGTCGCAGGGCGCGGGTACCGGCATCGTCCTCACCCCTGACGGCTACATCCTGACCAACGCCCATGTCATCGAGGGTGCCGCGACCATCAAGGTGACCTTCAGCGATCGCAAGGTCCGTTCCGCCACCGTTATCGGCCGCGACCGAGAGCGCGACATCGCTCTGGTCAAGGTCGACGGAGCGAAGAACCTCCCGACGGCCAGGCTCGGAAGTTCCAAATCGAGCGTCGTGGGCGACCAGGTCCTGGCGATCGGCAATGCCTTGGCATTGCCGGGCGGGCCGACGGTGACCACCGGCATCGTGTCGGCAATTGATCGCGACATCGAGGCCGACAACGGGACCCTGGAAGGGCTGATCCAGACGGATGCCGCCATCAACCCCGGGAACTCCGGCGGTCCACTGGTCAACGCCCGCGGCGAAGTGATCGGTATGAACACAGCGATTCTTCGAAATACCAACAACATCGGCTTCTCCATCGCCATTGATCGCATAAAACCGATCGTCGAGAAGCTGCGCAAGGGTGAAAAGGACAACGGTCCCCGAACGTTCCTCGGCGTGAAGACCCAGACCATGGACGACACGATCCGACAGCTGTACAGCCTCTCGGTCTCCAAAGGCGCCCTGGTGGTCGAAGTCACCGTCGGCTCACCGGCCGACAACCTCGGCCTGCGCCCTGGCGACGTGATCACGAGGTTCGGCGGCGAGAAGATCGAGAAGTCCGAGCGCCTGGGTGAACTGGTCCGGGAGAACAAGGCGGGCAAGGAGGTCCGCGTCGAGTGGGTCAGGGACGGACGCACCCAGAGTGGCACTGTTGCCCTGGGTTCCGCCCGACTCGAGGTCTGAACGCTCGCTCCGACGCGACGTCGGAGCGTCATCAGCGTCGGTCGCCGCTTCCACCACCCCCGGGGGCGGCGACCGGTCGCGTGCAGCCGAGGATCTGGCCGACCCGGTCGGCCCGATCGGATGCTCCGATCACGTGCCAGAGGGGAGAAGTACCGTGACCACGGCGCCTCCCAACGGTCCCCCGTTCGCTGCGAACACTGACCCCCCCACGGCATCGGTCAGGGCGTGCACGATGGCGAGTCCGAGTCCGGTTCCGGACCCGGTGCGACTCGCCGAGCCGACGACGAACCGCTCGAAGGCTCGGTCGAGGACATCCGGGGCGAACCCCGGACCATCGTCGGCAACCGTGATGACCGTCATTGGGACCTCGGTGTGGAGACCGACCTGCACGGTCGATGACGCGGCGCGGGCGGCGTTCGAGACGAGATTGGTGAGTATGCGTTCGAGATCACCGGGCCGTATGGCTGCCGGCGGCCCGCTGCCGTCCGTCGTCTGGGATCGCTCGATCCGGAGATCGGGGCGCAGCTGCGGCCGAAGGCGCAGGAGCAGCGAATCGGTGACTGCCCCGGCGTCGATGACGTGTCGATGCGAACGATCGACGCCGGCACGTGCCAGAACGAGGAGATCCTCTGCGAGCGCACCCAGTCGGGTGACCTGGTTCAGCGACGACTGCAATGTCGAGCGGGTCTCGTCCGCATCGCCAGGATGCAGGAGAGCCAACTCGAGCTCGCCCCGCACGATCGCCAGCGGCGTTCGCAGCTCATGGCTCGCATCGTCGACGAACGCCCGCTCCCGCCGAAAGGAGTCATCGAGACGTCCCAACATGTCGTCGAGCGTGCTGGCGAGGTGGGAGAGCTCCGCCGGCATTGCCTTGTTCCGTGCCCCGGCCTCGGGTGGACCGAGGACGCGCTGGCCGAGGTCTGCTGCCGAGATCTCAGCCGCCTGGTCGGCCATACGCCGTACCGGGCGTAGCGCGGCGCCGGCAAGGAGCCAACCGCCCAGTCCGAGCAGCGTGATCAGGGCGATGCCTGCGAACACCAACGTCGTCACCAGGCGACGCGTTGCGGCCGATGCCTGATCGCGTGGTGCTCCCACGATGACGATGTAGGCCGCCCCCGACGCAACCCGGCTCTCGGCGAGAAGCGTCGAGCGGCCTCCGAGCGCCCGGATCTGCTTGTCGATCCGCAGGCGTCCCTGTTCGGCCACGAAGTTCAGCTGGCCGATCGTCAGCAGCAGTTCGTCCTTGCCGATCGCGGGCGAGAGATCCTTGACGCGGCCGAAGCGATCGACGACCTGTGCGTAACTCTCGGTCAGCGGCAGCTTGCTCGCCGGGTTGTTCGCCAACGCGTCGACGATGTTGTCGATGCGCTTGCGGAGGCTCTTCTCGAGGGCGTCCTCGGCGCTGCGGTTCTGGAGCGCCACGATCAGGAACCCGGCTCCGAGCATGAGCACGGCGAGCGCAAGGACGAACAGCGCGGTGAGCCGGCCCCGCAACGTCCGTCGCCGCGGGAACCGTGGGCGACGCTTCTGGGCGTCCGTTGTCGTTGCCGCGGGGGTCTCGACCGATTGCCCGGTCACGAACGAGTGGGCACCGGCGTCGCAGCGGGCACCAGCAACTCGTCGGGATCGACCTGATCGGTGCCCTCGTCATCGGGTCGCAGCGTGTCGTTCTCCGGGGACCGCAGCACGTATCCTGCGCCTCTGACCGTCTCGATGCTGCTGCGCCCGAACGGTCGATCGATCTTCTCGCGGAGATAGCGAACGTAGACATCGACGACGTTCGATGTCCCGTCGTAGGCGAAATCCCAAACGTGTTCGAGGATGTTGGAACGCGAGAGCACTCGATCAGGGTGGCGGAGGAAATGCTCGAGAAGGCTGTACTCCGTCGGTGACAGATCGACGACCACGTCGTTGCGGCGCACCACCCGGCTCGCGGGGTCGAGGCTGATGTCGCCGACGCGCAGGACAGCCGGACGGGCGACCGGCTCGCGCCGCGTGATCGACCGTACGCGCGCGAACAATTCGGGGAACGCAAACGGCTTCACCAGGTAGTCATCTGCCCCGGCGTCGAGGCCGCGTACGCGGTCGTCGACCGAATCCCGGGCGGTGAGCAGGAGCACCGGGGTCCATCGCTCACGACGGCGCAGCTCGCGGCACACGGCGAGGCCGTCAGGAGCGGGGATCATCACGTCGAGCACGATCGCGTCGTACTCCACCTCGGTCGCGGACCAAAGAGCATCTTCGCCATTGATCGCGACGTCGACGGCGTACCCCTCGCGCTGGAGTCCACGCTTGAGCAGGTCGGCCATGTTCGGTTCGTCCTCGACCACGAGCAGTCGCATGGACAAACGGTACTGATCGGGGACTGAGCAGATGATGAGAACCGAACGGCCCCGTCCAGAATCTACGCGGCAAGAGGCGGGAACGCACAGGGCCCGGTGCCTTGCGGCGACCGGGCCCTCGGTGTTCGGGTGGCCGGAGAACTCGGCGGTAGTTCTCCGGCCGACGCTTTCGCGCCCTTCTCGACCGAAGTCGAGGCGCACATCCTCGGCGGAAGGATGCGCGGTCACAGGCTATACCCCCCGACGCGGAAGTCCAAGTTTCAAGTACCTGGCCGGGGATGCGACCCGGCCAAGGGGCGTCCGCGTGTCAGGCGGGTGTCGCGTCCGCCTTCGGTTTTGGCGGCGGGATGCCTCGGCGGGGCGAGGTGAAGTTGACCGTCTGCGGCCAGCGTCGTCTGCTCACGATGGACAGCTTCCGCATGAGCTCGATCGCACCGGGGTCGTCGTCACCGGGGCGACCCTCGATCACACCGGCTTCGAGCATCTCGATCATCAGCTTGCGGCCGAGATCGGTTCGGACGATGGTCAGCGTCCAGTCATTGAAGGCGCCGATGCCCCCGGTCGAGATGTCGGCGTGCTCGGCCGCGAAGTCCGGGCACGTCATACACCCTGACCTGGTCCAGGCGTGGCACTCCTTGAGGTTGACCTCGTGGTAGCTGCCGTCCTTCATCCAGATCTGGAAGACGCCCTTGATGTTCATCTTCACCATGTCGGCCTTCTTCAGCCCGTACTTCGCCTCGAAAAGCTCCTCGAAGATGGCGTCGTCGAACGTCTTCGAACAGAGCAGACCGATGTTGAGTGCGAACTTCTTCGTGATCTTGCCGGCCTTGCGCGCACCCATGACGGGCGGCACCGAGCTCATGCAACTCATGCCGACGAGAGCCACCTTCTCCAGACCCATCTCGAGCGCCTGGGGGTACGCCATCGTGTTGGCCGAGTACGTATAGCGGCTGCCGGCGGCGGCGATCACCTCGTCGCGCGTGCGGGCGACGCCGGGTATGGCCTTCCAGGTCGACCCGTCACCTTCGAGGTAGCTGACCAGGGCGCCGTCGATGTAGCCCTTCTCGAGGGCGAAGATGAGCATGGCGCTGACGAGCCCGCCGTCCTGGCCCTTGTCCAGGACGTACTTCTCGGTCGCCCGGGCGAGGATGATGTCCTTCGAGACTCCCTCGACCTCTTCGTCAGCGCGGTCACGCTTGAAGAGGAACCCGTCGACTTCGGTTTCCCAGGAGCGAAACCGCGGGCACGCACGCGTGCAACTCGTACAGCCACGGTCACCGTGACCGCATCCGCCCGGGCCGTCCTCGGCCTCGAGGTGGAACGGACGGTACACGCCGTTGGTGTCGTCGTAGCTGAGGACGTCGTGGGGGCAGGCGATGACGCATCCGGCGCAGCCGGTGCACAGGCCCGAGGTGATGACCTCATCCCACAGGTGAGCCCAATGGGCCTTGTCCGGTCGGGCCTTGGCGGTGGGCGGTGCGTCGGTGGGAGCCTCGAGAAGCGACATGGCCTCGACTCTACGGGCGCGGCCGGGTCGTGTGACAACCGTCGTCGTCTGGTGCGGCCAAACACCTCCCAAGGGCGTTGGGAGGTGTTTGACCCCCATCTATGGGGGCAACCTCTCTCCCAGTGGACGGGTCACTCGTGTTGCGAGCAGTCGAGCGAAGCGAGCGGCGCAGCGCCGGACGACAGAGGGGGCAACCTCACTCCCGACGCACAGGCCGGGCTACTCGTCGAGAACGAGGTGGACGGGTTCGCCGAGGAGTTCGACGGTCCAGGTGGAGCGGTCGGTCATCGGCTTGTAGTTGCCGAGGCCGTCCTTGGACGGGATGTACTTGATCTTCCACCAGCCACCGTTGGGCAGCGAGGCGAGTTCGACGCACGTTGCCGTGATCGTCGGGTCGCACCCGTAGGTGCTCGGCACGTTGACCTTGATGTTGACCATGCGGTCGTTGAACTTGCCGCGGGTCGTGTCATACGGCCCGTTGCGGCTGTCGTAGATCTCCTGGGGAACGGCGGACGCACAGATCGCCGGGGGAGTCAGGTTGTTCGTCTCGATGCCGTTGCGGTCGCCGGCGATCGGGAGCGAGAACACATCGGGCTGACCCTTGTTGTCGCAGACGTCGCCAAGCGCCTTTCCGCTGTCCTTCAGAGCCTTGGTCGGGTCGGCGTACTGGTTGATACCGGTCGGCCCGATCGCCCAGCTGATCTTCTGTGTGCAGTAGTCGAGGATGGTCGAGGTGTCCGGGTTGACCCACGTTCCGTAGTCACACGTCTCGAGCCCGGACTTCGGTCTGAGGACCTGGAGGCTGCTGCCGCCCTCACCGGCGTCCCACAGGCGCACCATGACGGTCTTGCCCCGGTAGATGGCCGCCGGTGCGAGCTTGGCGAGATAGAACTCCTTGACGGCCGGAGCCGTGGCGAACACGCTCATCGACGAGTCTCCCGATACCGAGGCGCATGCGAGCAACGAGATGGCGCTGCACGCCTGCCAGTTCGAGGACGCCGGAACGTCGAAGAAGCTGCGGATGGCGAACGAGTTGGAGCCGAAGCTGTCCACCGAGGTGAGCGTCCGGACATTGACCCGGAAGCGGCCACGCTGCGCCAGCGCACCCGACGAGACCCGGGCAATCGTCACCCAACGGCCGGCCGCCGTGGCGCACTGCGGGTCCGGGTTCACGTCCTGGCTGTCGACCGGCGCTGCGTAGGTCGGCGGGGTGTCGTACGCAACGACGCAGGAGCCGTAATCCTGCTCGGAGACCTTCACTGGGTCGTCGTCGGAATAGTCGAGAGGGGTGAGGTCCGGTCCGTAGACGGTGAAGCGGGTGGTGACGCGCACGGTGTCGGGTCGAGGGTTGCCGGCCCCGGTGTCGACGGTGCACCCGGCCGGCGTGGCCGCCGCGCAGGGGGTCGGTTGCGGCGGCAGGTCGTCGGGGATCCCGTAGAGGTCGGGGTTCGCTGCGGTCGGGGCGGAGTCGGCCAGCCACGACTGGACCGATTTGGGGTTGAACACCGGGTCGTAGACCTGGATGACGAGCTCCTTGCCCGCTGTGCTCGCGTCGTTGCCGAACTGTTGATCTGGACCGTCGCACGGCGGTGGTGGCGGGCTGGTCGGGTCCACCGCGTTGCGGCACGGCACGTCGACGATGTAGTTGTAGCCCTCCGGGTCCCAGTCCCGGTTGAGTGACAGAGCGGGGAAATGACCGGCCGACAAGGCGTTGCGATCGTCACGGGCCTTGCCGACGTGGTCACGCAGGCGGGCCATGTAGCTGGTCTGGTCCTCGGCGGCAGCCGGTTTGTTCAGAACCACCGGTTCGAGGGGATACGGAGCCCGGGCGGGGTCGCTCTCGCTTTTGTTGTAGTCGCAGATCATGGCGTTGTTGCGGGCAGCGTCGGTCGTCGCATCGAAGCGTCCTCGGCGTACGCCGGTGCCGTCGTAGCGGGAGGCGATCTGGTCGCCGGCCTCCTTCGGAGCGCAGGGACCGGAGATCGCGAGCCAGAAACCCTGCGCCGGACCGGAGTCCGTGAGCGTCCCGGTGCCGATGGCGTTCTCCTTGGAGCCGAGCGGGATGTTCGACACGTATTCGGCGACAGAGGTCTTCTGGATCTTCCAGCTCTTCAACAGCGTGGTGCCGAAGAACAACGGCGTCGACTGGTCGACGATCGTGACGCGCAAACGCTTGTTGGTGTCCGGAGGCGGCGCGACCGTGACGGTCACGCCTTTGATGCCGTTCTGGTAGCCGTTGCGCTTGGCGATGTCGATGGCGAGCCGCTGGGCGTCAACGGTGCGCGGCATGCGGGTGACGCCCGCGAGCGCGGCAGCGTCGGCGGTGCGCTGCACCTGGATGCTCTTGAAGAAGAACATGCTCACGTCGACGACGAACGCCACGCACATGATGAGCAACGGGAACATCAGGGCAGTGATGACCATGACAATGCCGGATTCCCGGTGTCGTCGCGGTCGTCGACGGCTGCGCATGGACGGGTCATCGACACGTTCGGCGGCGGGGTTGAACGCCGAACCGCGTCGCGCTCGGAGGGGGGGTCTCTGGCGCATCGTCACGACCGGACCGTGAAGGCTTCGATGACGCCGACGTAGGTGTGGGCGATCTTGCGGCCCTTGATCAGCGAGGTCATTGAGGTGTAGCGCGATTGCACGTAGACGCCGGCGTAATCCTGACGGGCGGCGATGGTGTCGTTGCGATACGTCGCCGGCCAGAACCGGTCCAGGCTCAGCGGACTGCCCGTGGAGTTGTACTGAAACCTGTTCTCCGGCTGGGTGAGCGTTCCGAGTCGGTAGACGTTGCACGCCACCGTCGGCCGGGCCTTCGTCCAGTCGAAGCCGGCCAGGGCGGATTGGTCGCTGCCGGTCGTCATGGTGAGCCCGCTGTCGGCCCGTTTGAAGTACCCGACGGGCTCCGTGGCGGGCAGGTTCGCGGTGATGGCGGCATCGGCCGCGGCGACGCATTCCGGTGGGACTTTGTCGTAGAGGTCCTTGGCCCGGAACACGATCACGTAGTCGAGACGATTGCCGACCGGCACGAGCGGCGCCGCCATGGCCTTGAGGATGCTGTAGTCCGCGGTGCTGGTCTGCCCGGCGACGGTCGCCATACGGGCGCCTTCCTGGGCGGAGTGCTTCGTCGACGACCAGAGCATGAAGAGTGGCCCGGTCTCGATGATCAGGAAGATCAGGAAGAACAGGAACGGTGCGATCAGGGCGGTTTCGACGACCACGGCGCCGCGCTCGCTGCGCGGTCGGCGCGGTGCGATCAGGGCGGTCCCCACGACGACAGCGCCGCGTTCGTTCCCGCGCTTCGCGGACGCGGTTCGAGAACCCCCGATCCCGGCGACCCCGCAGATGCGGTGTCGTCGCTTCCGAGAGGCTCGAACGAACGAGGTGAGCCGACGTCCGATCATGTGCCGCCGAAGACCTTGGTGGTCGTGGTGGCGATCGTGGTGGTCGTTGTCGTGACGATCGGATTCAATGTGTCGGTATCGGTGGCGGTGTTCTCCGACCCGCTTGAAGTGGTGTCGCGGTCAGCGGGAAGGCTGAGCGTTGCCGTCACTGTGTTGACGAGGGATCCGGTGGCACTCGTCGAGACCGTTGCCGTCACGATGAAGTTGATCTGTGCGTTCGCCGCCAGGCTGATGGTCCTCGAGATGTCACCGGTGCCACCACCGCCGTTGCACGAGCCGGTTCCGGTGACGACCGAGCAGCTCCACGTGATGCTTCCGGCATTGAACTTCGTGGACATGACATCGGAGACGGCGATGTTGTTGGCCGGACCCGGTCCCTTGTTCTTGACGGTGATGGTGTACGTCGTCGACGAGCCCACGGTCAGCGCCGTGACGCCGTTGCCCTTGGTGACGACCACGTCGGGAAGCGTGATGAGGTCGATGTCATCGTCGGTGTTGTTGGCGAGGGCGGAATCGTCGGTGTAGCTCGGCACCGCCACCGTCGCCGTGTTCGTGACGGAGCCGGTCGCCATGTCCTTCACCGTGGCGGTCAGGACGAACGTCACTGACGAACCGACAGGCAGGTTGACTGCGGACGTGCTGATCGAACCGGATCCGCTCGCCGGGCAGGTGCCACCGCCCGAACCGCTGCAGGTCCACGTGGCCGATTGCAGTTGTGTCGGGACCCCGTCGGCAACGGTGGCGCCCGTCACCGGCACCGTGCCGGCGTTCGACACGACGATCGAGTACGAGTACGTGCGGCCCGGCCACACCTCGGCGAGGCCGTCGTTCTTGTCGACCGACAGGTTCGCCCTGGTGCTGGTGTTGATGTCGGTCTGCGAGTCGTTCGAGCTCGTCGGGTCGGTGAACCCGGTCGGCGGCGCGATCGACGCCGTGTTCATGATCGTTCCGAAGAAGCTGTCGGCCACCGTGTAGTTCACGGTGAACGTCGCCGTGGCGTTCGCCGGCAGGTTGACCAAGGATGCGCTGATCGAACCGGTTCCCGATGCCGTGCAGGATGCACCAGAGGACGGTACGCACGTCCACGTGACTCCGGTGAGGCCGGCCGGGATCGTGTCGGTGATCTTGGCCCCGGTGGTCGGTCCGGGACCAAAGTTCGTCGCCACGATCGTGTAGGCACCGGTGTAGCGGGGGTACACGATCGACACGCCGTCGGTCTTGGTGACGCCGAGGTCCGGGTGGACGACGGGGTCGATGTCGTCATCGGTGTTGTTCGATGCGTTCGGGTCGGTGGCCGACGTGATGGTCGCGGTGTTCGTGAGGTTGCCGGCCGCGGCCGTCGAGGACACGGTGGCCGCCATCGAGTACACGACGGTCGCTCCGGCCGGCAGCGTCGGGAGGGTGACGCTCAGATTGCGAGCCGTTCCCGCCGACACACAGCTCGTGCCCGAACAGCTCCACGGGCTCGACCCGGTGATGAGCAAGGCGGGTGGCGTGTCCGTCACGCCGATGTTCGAGGCCGTCGTGGCGCCGAGGTTGCGCACCGTCACCGTGTAGGTGACAGCCTGGCCCGGGATGAGCTGTGTCTGACCGTTGTCCTTGACGACGGAGATGTCGGGCTGCGTGATCGGATCGGTCTTCGAATCCTGGTTGTTGACCGTGTTCGGTTCGACGATGCTCTGGCCTGACGGTGGGTCAACGCGTGCCGTGTTGCTGACGCTGCCTGTGGCGGACGTGGGAATTGAGCCGTTGAACGTGATGGTGATCGTTGACCCGCTCGGCATGAGTCCGGTCGTAAGACCAGCGGCCAGGGCCGCAGCGGTGTTCGGCGAAGCGGGCGGACACACTGCCGAGCCGGTCGACGTACACGTCCACGTGGTGCCGGTGAAGTTCGTCATCGTGGCATCCGTGATGACGGCACCGGTGACGGATCCGGGACCGGCGTTCGTCACGAGCAGGGTGTAGGCGAACGCCTGGCCGGGGACGAAGCTCGTCGGTGTCCGGTTCTTCGACATCCGGAGGTCGGGTGAGGAGACGGTGAACGACGCCGTCGAGGAGTTGCTGGTCGCGCTCGTGTCACGATCGAGGCTGGCGGTGATGTTCGCCGTGTTGTTCACGGTGCCGGACGACGCAGTCGGACCGACCAAGCCGGTCACGGTGAAGACCACGCTGCCACCGGCCGGGACGTTGGTGATGTTGCTCGTCAGCGTGGCACCCGTGGCGAGAGGGCTCGTACCGGTGGGACACGTGGCCCCGCCGCTGGCTGCGCAGGACACCGTCGGTGTGAGGATCTGGGCCGGCATGACGTCGGTCAGCGTGACGGTTGCGACCGGACCAGGTCCGCTGTTGGCAACGGTGATGGTGTACGTCTGGGTCTGCCCACGCCCTCGTGTGGAGCTGGCGCGTGTCTTGGTCACGGTGGGGTCGGGTAGCAGGACGGTGTCGACGTCGGTCGCCGTGTTGTTGGCGACGGTCCCCGACGGCTCGGTGCCCGAGGAGTGG
>JANOJN010000301.1:0-4117 GCA_031418775.1 Acidimicrobiia bacterium | reverse complement strand
GTTGGTCCGCAAGTCACTCGTCACCGCACAGCAATCGGGCGATCACAACCGTTACGGACTCCTCGAAACAATCCGCCAATTCGCCGAAGACCAGCTCGCCGACACCGGAACGATCACCGAGGACCGGGATCGTCACGCCCGGTACTATGCCGAACGGGCAACTGCCAGCTATGACCTGTGGCTCACACCGCGCCAGCTCGACGCGTTTGCCTGGCTCAGAATCGAGTTCTCCAACCTTCGAGCCGGGTTCCGGTGGGCCACCGACCGACACGATCTGCACAGCGCCGCAGCGATCGCCGCCCACGCCCAGTTGTTGGGCTTCGCTCTTCAACGATTCGAGCCGGTCGCGTGGGCAGAAGAGATTCTGCCAGCGGCCACCGCGTCCGACATCTCCTTGTTGGCCCGGCTCCACTCCGCTGCAGCGTATTGCTCGATGACGGGCCGACCTGAGATCGCAGTCCTTCATGCCGAGACCGCGTTGGCCCTTGATCGAGACCCGCGGTACGTGCCGAACTTCCCCGGGTTCGGTCCTGTGTCCCTCGCCCTCGGACACCTGTTTTCCGGCCGTATCGAACAGTGGCTCGAAATCAATGCGGAGTTGGCCGCCGTGCCCGGAGTGAGCCACCTCTTCGGTGTCTGTGGGCTCGCGTTCTCGCTCCCCGCCATCGGGCGGTCACGCGACGCGACGGTCTTCGCCGACGAGGCACTGACCGCGGCTCGCGCCGCCGAGAATCCCTATTTCATCGGATATGCGTTTTGCGGGAACGTTCGGGCATACCGCGAAAGCGATCCCACCCAGGCACTTGGTTTGGCGCGAGAGGGGCTCCGCCAGACCCGTGCCTACGGACTTACGATGTGGGAGTCGCTCATTGCCCGCGACGCCGCACGATTGGAGGCGCTCCACGGCAGTCTCGGCGAAGGCCTCGACCTCTTCGAAACCACACTCGACTCGTTCCAGAACTCCGGCTCGGCCGACAACGTCGCCCTGACGCTCGCTGAGCTGACGGTGTTCTTCGATCAGTTCGACCGGCCAGAAATTGCCGCCACCATGTACGGCACCACCACTGGGTACAGCAGCATGGTCGTCGCAGTCGACCTCCCGCATGTCGTCGATCACCTTCGAACCGTCCTCGGCTCCGCACGCTTCGACGAGTGCGTCGTCACCGGTGCAGCCATGGAAACCGCCGACGCCGTCCGCTATGCCCGCGCTCAGATCGAGGAGGTCCGTTCGGAAGTGGCGGAGCCGTCGTGAGCGACACGACGCGGCCATCGGGGACGGGGACAAGACGCCAGAAAGCGAGCCCTGACGAGAGATCTGGGAATCGCTGACACCTCGAGAAAACGCGATGTGCTTCTCTGTAGAACATGAGCGAGGTGGGAATTCGATCCTTGACGCAGAACGCATCGGCAGTCGTCGCGCAGGCTACGGCCGGCGAGACCGCAACGATCACGGATCGGGGTCGGCCGGTCGCGTTGCTGACGCCGATTCCTGCATCGCCATTGCGGTCGTTGCTGGATGCCGGTCGAGGACGTCCGGCCAGACGGTCCATCACCGAACTCGCCCATCCGCAACCCGGGATCGCACTCTCGAGCGAGCTCGCCGCGCAACGCGAAGCCGAGCGCTACTGACGTGGCGTACTACGCCGACACCTCGGCACGTGCCAAGCTCGTGGTCGCCGAACCCGAGACCGACACGCTCGAGGCGTGGTTTGCGCAGATCGAACGCAACCCCGTCTCATCGGATCTCGCACGAACCGAGCTGTTGAGGACCGTGCGCCGAGTCGCTCCTGAATTGGTCGTTCGTGCCGCGAAGTCCTTGACTCCGTGACGCTCATCCAAGATCACCACGGCGATGTTCGAACACGCCGCGCTCCTTGATCCGACCATGCTGCGGTCGTTCGACGCCTTGCATCTGTCAGCCGCTCTCGTGCTCGGTGACGACCTCGAAGGCCTCGTGACCTACGACACCGACTCGCCCAGGCTGCCACTGCGAACGGCATCAGGGTCACCGCACCCAAAAAGATTTCGGGGTTTGAGTAGCCCTCGGAGCTGGCCGGCTGCGAACTCGCCACGTCTCCCCCTAAATTCGCTTCTCGTTCATCTTGGCACCGGCTCCCGTACATGCAGCGTGGCTAGAACTCGTCCCCGTGCGCAACCTACGACTTCGTGCCGTCACTGCCCTGATCACGCTCGGCGCGATGGGCCTCGCTCCCGCCCCGTGGGCCGGTGCTGCAGTGCCCGCCCAGATCGCCATAACCGAGTGGATGTACAACCCGACGCTGTCTGCCAACGCCGAGTTCGTAGAGGTAACCAACATCGGCGGCGCTCCGCTCGACATGACCGGCTACTCGTTCGACGACGACAGCCGCACGCCGGGCACGTTCTCGCTCGCCGCGCTCGGCACGCTCGCCCCCGGAGAGTCGGGCCTCATCATCGAGAAGACGGCCGCCGCGTTCCGCACCGAATGGAGCCTGAGCGGCTCCGTCAAGATCGCCGACGCCAACACCAACAACCTCGGCCGCTCCGACGAGATCAACATCTTCAACGGCACCACGCTCGCCGACCGGCTCACCTACGACGACCTGACGAAGTTCCCCGGCACGATCCGCACCGTTGGCAAATCGGGCGCTCCGACCACGTGCCTCGGGCTCGGCGCCAACAACGTCGGGCTGTGGGTTCTGTCGGCAGTCGGGGACGGACGCGGGTCGAGGGCCTCGCTGTCGGGCGACGTCGCTTCGCCGGGCACCACCCCGCTCGGCGCGTGCGGGCCGGTCACGATCGTCGGTGGGAACGGCAGTGGCAACGCGAGCAACCTGCCGTGCCAGCCGGAAGGTCCATCGGGCACCGGCCCCGCGCCAGTCGGAGCCCAGCCTTGGCCGGGCGGATCGTCGGTGACGGTCGCCGATCAGACGTGCGCTTGGAAGACCACAACGGGGCCTGAGGGCCGCGACATGAGCGGTCTCGTGTTCGACCCCAATGATGCGGGTGTGCTCTGGGCCGTGAAGAACAAGAACTGGGTCTTCCGCCTTGTGCAGCAGGGCGGCCTCTGGGTGCCCGACACCGCCAACGACTGGGGTTCCGGCAAGCAGATCTTCTTCCCCGGCGGGACCGGCCAGCCCGACTCCGAGGGCCTCACGGTGGGCGGCGACGGCGCGCTGTACATCACGACGGAGCGCAACAACGCGAGCAACACCTTCGCCCTGAACTCCGTTCTGCGGTTCGACCCGACCGTGGCGGGCTCCACGCTGACGTCTACCCGGCAGTGGGATCTGACATCCGCATTCCCCGAGCTGATCGTGCCCGGCGGCAACAAGGACAAGGCCAATCTCGGTTTCGAGGGCGTTTCCTTCGTGCCCGACACCTACCTCGTGCAGAACGCGTTCATCGACCAGTCAACCGGGACGGTGTACCGACCGAGCGACTACCCAGCGCACGACACGGGATTGTTCTTCGCCGCACTGGAGAACGACGGCAAGCTCTACGCCTACGCGCTGAACGACGACGGCACCGCGCACCGCGTCGCCGTCGTCGACACGGGTATGGGTCACGTGATGGACGTCCAGTTCGATCGCGACCTCCAGCGAATCTGGGCGCTGTGCGACAACACCTGTGCGGTGTCGTCGACGGTGCTGAAGGTCGATGCGACCGGCACGATCGTCCCTGACGTCGTCTACGCCCGCCCGACCGGTCTGCCGAACGTGAACATCGAGGGATTTGCGATCGCCCCGGACACCACTTGCGTCGGCGGTGTCAAGAAGGCCGTGTGGTCCGACGACGGCCTCGCCGGACCCGGCCAGGAAGGCCACGCGCTCTACAACGGCACGTTCCCGTGCGGCCTCGACCTCGGTAGGCAGGGCGCGACGCTCTGCCAGCCCGGTTCGTATTCCTCCGCCGGCATCGCGCCGTGCACCCCGGCCCCCGCCGGCACCTTTGTCGCAATCTCGGGAGCGACTTCAGCGACCCCGTGTCCGGCCGGCTCCTACAGCGCAACCACCGGATCAACCAGCTGCACCCCGGCCCCCGCCGGCACCTTTGTCGCAATCTCGGGAGCAACCTCAGCGACCCCGTGTCCGGCCGGCACCTTCAGCGCAACCCCCGGAACAACCAGCTGCACAAT
>JANOJN010000300.1:0-24095 GCA_031418775.1 Acidimicrobiia bacterium | reverse complement strand
GAGCGGAAGACGGGATTCGAACCCGCGACCCTCACCTTGGCAAGGTGATGCTCTACCACTGAGCCACTTCCGCGTGGGCCATTTACCATAGCAAAGGGTGGGGCACGACCGGCGCACATCGCACCGACCGGCCGCAGCCCGCCCGCCTGACGTGTCGCCGCAACCGCACCCTGGCAGCGAAGCGACGGCTGACCCGTCGCTGGCAGGTCGACCGTTTCGTCCCCTAGTTGGTTGGAGCGGGCGCCTTCTTCGCGGCGGCCTTCTTCGCTCCGTCTCTCGTCGCTCGGGCCTTTTTCGCGCCAGCCTTTTTCGGAGCGGCGGCCTTCTTCGCACCAGGTTTCTTCGCACCTGGCTTCTTTGCCGCCGCCATCGAGGGGGTGCGCTTCGAAGCCGACACTTCCTCGACCGGCGCTGCGGCAACAGCGGCTTCGTGCTCGTCGACGGCCTTGAGCAATTCCTTCGCCGCCTCCAAGACGTTCGATGCCAGATCACGGACCCGAGGAAACGCGTCGGAACACGCAACGAGGCCGAAGTGCACAACTCCGGTGTAGGACATGACGGTCATGTTGAGCCCGCCACCATCGAAGATCGGACCCATCGGGTACCAGGCCACGAGCGGGGAACCGTTGCAGTACAGCGGATAACTCGGTCCCGGCACGTTCGAGATCGTGACGTTGAACAGCGGCCGATGGCGGTTCGCAATGTTCATCGACGAGTACAGGCGGGCCGCTCTTGCGGCAATCGCCGGAGCGGCGAACTCGGCCCAGTTCGTGAGGGCGTCGGCGCCGATCGCGCTCGCCTGTTCCTTCGATGCCTTCGTCGACACCTGGATCGACCGGAGCCGCTCGACGGGATCTGCCTCGTTCGTCGGAAGCTCCACGAACATGTTCGAGACCTGGTTCCCCATGGCCCCCTTCTGGTCAGCGGCCCGCACCGAGATCGGCACCATCGCCACGAGCGGCTCGACCGGTAGCTCCGAGTTGTCGATCAGGTAGCGCCGGAGGGCGCTCGTGCAGAGCGCGAGCACCACGTCGTTCACGGTGCCGCCGAAAGCCGCCCGGATCCGCTTGATGTCGGCCAGGGTGACCTCGGTGGTGCCGAAGCTCCGGTTCGACGAGAGCGGCACGTTGAAGCTCGTGCGTGGCGCGCTGAACAGCGACGGCGGCGACTTCACCCCCTCGACCTTCGGGCGGTTCCTCAGCTGGGTGACCATCTCCATCGTCTGCTTCACGGTGGACACGAGCTTCGCTGGTTGCCGGATCAGGGAATTGATGGCGTAGCTGAGCATCTCGACATCGGACGGAATGCGCTCGGACGTCCACACCGGAGCATCGTCGAACCAGACCGGTTCCGGCTGGGTGTCGAGCAGATTGGTCGAGAGTTCGGCTCCGGACGCTCCATCGATCGCCGCGTGATGGGTCTTCGACACCATCGCCACGTAGCCATGCTCGAGGCCTTCGATGATGTGGATCTCCCACAGCGGCCGCCGCCGATCGAGGGGCCGACTCATCAGCTCGCCCGCAAGCTCCTCCAACTCGGCACGGCTACCCGGGGCACGGACCGTCGTGCGCCGAACGTGGTAGTCGAGATCGAAGTCGGGGTCTTCGACCCAGATCGGATGATGAAGACCGAACGGCACCTCGACGAGACGCCAGCGAAAGGGTGGCAGCTTGTGCAGACGATTCGCGATCAGCGCCTTGAAGCGGGAAAAGTCGAACCCGTCGGGCGAGGCCGACGGGTCGTAGATGTAGGTGCCCGCGACATGCATCGGCGACGTCGCCGTCTCCATGTAGAGAAACGTCGCGTCGAGACCGGTCAAACGTCGCATGCATGCACTCCCACAAGAACTCTGTCGTTACCGGCCAGGCTAGCGGGCACCCGCCAACCGGGGGCGTTCGGGTCCGGACCGGAGCGCACGCTCGGCATCCGGCCGGACTACCTCGAAATCGAGACCACTGCGCCCTCGGTCGGCGAGCGCCTTGCTCTGCGCGACGCGTTCAGGCGACGTTGTGCACTCAGTCGCCCCCGGAGCGACTGAGTGCACAATGATCGGCCCAGCGAGCGGACGCTACTTGAGGAGACGGCTGAGTCGGCGGTCGGCGAGGGGGACGCCGCCGGTCTGGCAGGTAGGGCAGTACTGGATGCTCTTCGTCGCGAATGACACCTCGCGGACCGTGTCGCCACAGACCGGGCAGGGCATCCCAGTTCGGGCATGCACGCGCATGCCGGAACGCTTCGCGTCCTTCAGCTCGCTGGCCGGCTTGCCGGCGCTGCGTTCGATCGCCTCGGCCAGCACCATGGTGACGGCCCCCCGGAGGCGACGCCGTTCGTCGTCGTTCAACCCGTTCGCCGGCTTGAAGGGCGAGAGCTTGGCCACGTGGAGCGCCTCGTCGGAGTAAGCATTCCCGACTCCGGCCAGCAGCGACTGATCGGTCAACACCCCTTTGATCTGGGCACGACCCTGCGACGACAGCAACGCGGTGAACGCGTCGTCGGTGAACGATTCGCTCATCGGATCGATACCAAGCGTGCGTATCTTCTCGACATCGTCGGGATTTCGGACCACGTGCACGCTCAGCCGCTTGTCCGTTCCCGCCTCGGTCGCCGTGAACCCCGATCCGTCATCGAAGACGACGCGTAGTGCCTGCGGCCCCTTCGTCAGCTTCGGCTTGACACCCGGCTTGGCGGCCGCCGAGAAGGCGAGATCGTCCTGCCACCGGATCCAGCCGGCGCGGGCGAGATGCATGCACAGGAAGATCGGCTCGCTTCCCTCCCCTCCGTCGACGGCATCCGTCTCCGCGATCAGGTACTTGCCCCGACGGGTCCAGCCGACGACGCGCCGACCACGTAAGTCCGCCAGCGACGGATCGAAGGTCTTCAGCGCGCTTATCGCCAGGAGGTCGACCTTCTCGATTACGAGACCGCGGGTGCGCTCCGACAGCCAACGCGCCAACGACTCGACCACGGGCATCTCCGGCATGGGGAAACGCTATCGCCGGACCGCGCATCGAAGCGGCACATGAACGCGCCCACCGCCGGCTACGGCGTTGAAGCGGCGGTCCGACTCAGGCGTTGCGAATCGTCATCCCGCCGTCGACGACGAACACCACGCCGTTCATGAAGCTCGACGCCGGAAGGACCAGCGACAGCGTCGCATGGGCAACCTCTTCGGGATCACCGTAGCGACGGAGCGGGACGCGCCGTTTGGCAAAGATCGCCTTCGCGTCGTCAGGGATCGGGGCGGTCATCCCGGTGTTGATCGGGCCCGGGCACACGCAGTTCACGTTCACCCCACGCGGACCGAGCTCCACCGCAAGCGATCGCGTCAACCCGATCACGGCATGCTTGGCCGCGGTGTACGGACTCATGAGGGCAGTGGCCCCCAGCCCCTCCGTCGACGCGATGTTCACGACGCGCCCCTCGCCGTTGCGCATCAGGTCGCTCAGGCACGCCCGGATCAGCAGCGCATGAGCGTCGAGGTTGACCGCAAACGTTGTCCGCCACGCGTCACCCCAGAGCTCGCTGTCGATCGCCGCCGGGATCGACACGCCGGCGTTGTTGACCAGGATGTCGATCGGGCCCAACCCGCTTGTCACCTCGTGCACGAGCGCAGCCATCCCCGCTGGTTCGCGAAGGTCGGCAACGACGCCGAGCGCGGTGCCGCCGATCCCGGCGATCTCCTCGACCACCGCGGCGACGCCCTCTGCGGTCCGATCGACTACCGCGACCACTCCGCCCTCGTCGGCAAAGAGATGCGCAGTGGCCCGCCCCATGCCCGACGCCGCGCCCGTCACGATGGCGACCCGCCCGGCAATCGATCGGCTCAACTTGGTCAGTCGCACGTCAGTCCCCCTACGGTCGGTCCAGCTCAGCCATGTGACCTTAGACACATCAGGCCCTGCTGCGCCTATCGGACACCCCTACGCTCGGTGCATGGCTCCAGGTGGACCGATGGCGGTCGGCGTCGACGTAGGAGCGGACCGCCTGCACTTGGTGTGCCTCGGGCCCGCGTTCGAGATTGCCGATACGGCCGTGCTCGACCCGGCGGACCGCACGGGAGTCGACGCGTGGTTCGCCCGGCTTCCCCCGCAGAGTATCGTCGCCATCGACGGCCCCCCGGCGCCGAGCGCGGCACCGTTCGCCGAAGACGCAACGGTGTCACTCAAGTTTCGCCGCGCGCGAGGGTGCGAGGTGGAGCTCGGACGCCGGCGTGGCATCTGGGTTTCCTTCGCCACCGGCCCCGAACCGCTGACGGGCTGGATGGCCGAAGCGGCACATGTCCACGAACTCGCCGGCGACCTCGGCCACCGAGCGCTCGAGACGTACCCGTACGCGATCTACCGCACCCTGCTCGGCCGGCGACCGGCCAAGAAGACGACCGGTAGTGGGACGATGGATCGGGTCGGAGCCCTGCGGTCCGTCGGTGTCGATCACGATGCACTCGCCATGTGGTCGCACGACGCGCTCGACGCTGCTGCTGCCGCAGTGGTCGCCCGTCAGCATCTCGACGGGAATGCCGATGCGGTCACCTGTGTCCTCGACGGCACGTCCATCTGGTTGCCGGGCGTGGCGTAGAAGCTACGCGCGCTGATGAGACGTTACGCGCGCTGATGAGACGTTACGCGCGCTGACGATCGATCCAGCCGCAAAGGCGATCAAGTATGTCGTCGACGATGCCTGGTGACGTGGCGAGGTTCACGCGTACGAAGTGTTCGAGCCCATCGCCGAACGTCGGCCCGGCCGAGAACGCGACCTGGGCCTCCTCCCGGAGACGATCCGCGGCCGACTCACCCGCGGCAAAGACAAGCCCGAGCGGGGACAGATCGACCCACGCCAAATAGGTGCCCTGCGCCGGAAGATGCACCACGTCGGGAGATCGCGCCGCGAGTCCGGTGGCGAACTGCGCTCGCCGATCGGCCAACGCCACCACACATGCGCTGAGCCACTCCGCCACAGAGGGATCCGTCCAGGCGATCTCCATCGCCCGCAACCCCGGGTACGAAGCCACCCCGAGGACGTGCGACGAGAACACGCCGTCAAACGTCTCCTTGAGCGCTAGCGTGCCGAACACCAACGTGGCAGCGCGCAACCCCGCGAGATTGCACGACTTGCTCGCCGAGGTGATGGTGACCGTACGTTCGCGTACATCTTCGGAGAGCGTCTCGAACGCGAGATGCCGACGACCGTCGAAGACCAGCTCGGCATGGATCTCGTCGGCCACGACGACCATGTCGAACTCGATCGACAGCTCGGCCAGCGAACGGAGTTCGGCCTCGGTGAACACTCGACCGACCGGGTTGTGCGGATTGCAGAGCAGCAACATCGGTGGGCGGCGCGTCGACACCAGGGCACGGAGCGCGTCGAGATCAAAACGGTACTCACCGTCGACGATCGCCATCCGATGCTCCAGGAGGCGACGACCCTGCTCGCGGATCACGGTGAGGAACGGCGGGTAGATCGGGGTGAGGACGAGGATGTTGTCCCCCGGCTTCGACCACACATGCATCGCTGCGTGCATGCCCTGCACCACATCGGTCTGCAGCGTGAACCTGGCGGGATCATCGAGCATCCCGAATCGCTGAGCGAGGTGTCGCGACGCGACCTCGTGCAGGTGGGTGTGGTAGCGCCAACCGGGATAGCCGAGGAATCCGTCGTCCAACCAACGCTGCAGACCGGCCAACACCGCCGGCGGCGGCTCGAAGTCCATGTCGGCCACCCACGCCGGGAGAACGTCGGCATCGAAGTACGACCATTTCGACGAACGCGCCCGCCGAAGCCGGGCGACGTCGACCACTGCGAACGGATCGGTCGGGGCAGCTCCGCTCATGACCGACCGCTGTGTCCGAAGCCGCCTGCGCCACGATCGGAGTCCCCGAGGGCCGCGGCGTCGTCGACCTCTTCCCATCGGACCGCCGATACGCGCATGATGACGAGTTGAGCGATCCGATCGCCGCGTTCGATGACAAAGGGCTCCGACGGATCGGTGTTGAGCAGCGGCACCATGATCTCGCCGCGGTAGCCGCTGTCGATCAGACCCGGCGCGTTCACCACGGTCACTCCGTGACGAGAGGCAAGTCCGCTCCGAGGCAGCACGAACCCGGCGAACCCGACCGGCAGGGCGAGCGCGAACCCGACCGGGACGATGGTTCGTCCCCCCGCCGGGGCGAGCACGCACGCCTCCCGGGCTCTGAGGTCCATGCCAGCATCACCGGCAAGCGAAGGGGAGGGTAGAGAAAAATCCCCATCGAGGCGTAGAATGCGCACCGTGAGGGCGAGATCCGACACGAGGTCTCCGGCAGCGCCGATGTTCTTCATCGACGGTCGCTCCACACCGTCGAGCATAGGACCGGCCTCGCCCGCCCCCGCAGCGCTCCCGGCTCGTCCCTCCCCGATCGACGACCCCACCGTGCGCGCCGCACTCAACACCTTCGTCGAGCTCGCCGGCAACCAACGCGACATCGTGCTCGTCATCGATATCGACGGAACCCTTCTCGGCGCTACCTCGTCAGCACACACCATCCTCGGCTACGACGTCCCCGCGAACCTCGGCCGCAACATCTTGGAGTTCGTTCACCCGGATGACGTCGACAACGCCGTCGACATCCTCTCCCATGCCCTCGACCGGGCCGGCCACTACGAAGTCATCGACGTTCGGGTCCTGCGCGCCGATGGCACGTCGCTCCCGTTCGAGATCATGCCGAAGAACCTTCTCGCGACGCACGGCGTGATCATCCTCACCGGACGCAACGTGACCGACCGTCACCGCCTCGAGGAGCAACGTCGCCGAACAGAGGTCGAGTTCCGGCTTCTTGCGACGGCCGCACCCGTCACGATCTTCCGCATGGACGGCACCGGGCGGTGCCAATTCATGAACGGCCACTGGAGCGTTCTCAGTGGCCAGCCGATCGCCGACGCCCTCGGCTTCGGCTACCTCCGCGTCGTCTCCAGCGAAGACCGCGGCATGCTCGCCGACATCAGGAAGACCCAGAACCGTCGTGGCGCGTCGGAGATGACCATCAACGGCATCGGCGGCATCGAGCGCACGGTTGTCGCTCGGTGGACGGCGATCGGCGACCCTGGCGATGTAGTGACCGGGTGGGTCGGCACCCTGGAAGACATCAGTGAGCACCGAGCCCTCGAAGCGCGGCTCTCCCACCAAGCCCATCACGATCCGCTCACCGGGCTGCCCAACCGCATCGTCATCGACGAGCACCTGTCGAAGACCATCGACCGGTGCGAACGCTCAGGCTCATCGATTGCGGTCCTGTTCATCGACCTCGACCAGTTCAAGTTCCTCAACGACAGCCTCGGCCATGAAGCCGGGGACCTGCTGCTGATCGCCATCGCCGACCGGCTGCGCGCCACCATTCGGCCAGGGGACGTGGTCGGGCGATTCGGCGGCGACGAATTCGTGGCGATCCTCAGGGACATCTCGTCCGACGCCGAATGTCTCGCGTTCTCCAAGCGCATCGCCGCCACCCTGGCCGAACCGTTCAGCATCGGCGACGGACAGACCTACACCTGCACCGCCAGCATCGGCATCGCCCGCTACGCACCGGGGGCGAGCGCCGAGTCGCTGCTGCGTCACGCTGATGCGGCGATGTACCGGGCCAAGGCGATGGGCCGCGACCGGGTCGCGCATTACGTCCCAGAGATGCAACGAGACGCAACCGAGCGCCTATCGCTCGAGATGGACCTTCGCCATGCCGTGGCCCGCGATGAGCTCGCTCTCCTCTATCAGCCCATCTTCGCTTCCGGATCGTGCGTTCCGAACGCCGTCGAAGCACTGGTTCGCTGGGACCATCCAACCCGCGGCCGCCTCGGCCCCGACGTGTTCATCCCGATCGCCGAGGAGTCCGGTCTCATCTCCCAGCTGGGTGATTGGGTGCTCCGCCAAGCGTGCCGCGACCTCGGTGACATCGACATCACCGTGAACGTGAACCTCTCCGGCCGGGAGATCCAGGACCCCGCACTAGTGTCCCGACTGGCCGCGGTGCTGCGGGACGAGGGCTTCCCCGCCGAGCGGCTCGTGCTCGAAATCACCGAGTCGGTCCTCATGCACGACGCCGACGCGACCGTGTCCACCCTCACCTCGTTGAAGCAACTCGGCCTCTCCCTCGCCGTGGATGACTTCGGCACCGGCTACGCGTCACTGAACTACCTCTCACGGTTCCCCGTCGACTACCTCAAGGTCGACCGCACGTTTGTCGCCGAGCTCACCAACGGTGCGGGGGGTACCGAGATCGTTCGCGCCATCATCAACCTCGCGCACTCGTTAGGACTCCGCGCGACCGCGGAGGGAGTCGAGGAAGTCGCCCAGCTCGACGCCCTCGTGGAACTCGGATGCGAACAGGTCCAGGGAAACCTCCTTGCGCGCCCGCTCTCCGCCAAGGATCTTCGGGCCCAGTTCGTCGGAAACGCCGTTCCGGCGGCGCCGGCACGACTTGCCGGGGACTGATCGCCGACTGAACGACCGCAACCGGTGCCCGACACCTAAGGTGGCGCCGTGCTCGCCTGGATGGACCTCGAAATGACCGGCCTCGAACCCGGTCGCCACGTGATCGTCGAGATCGCGACTCTTCTGACCGACGACGACCTCGAAATCATCGCGGAGGGGCCGGACCTCGTCATCCACGCCGACGCCGCCGCCCTGTCGGAGATGGACGACGTAGTCGTACAGATGCACACCCGCAGCGGCCTCCTCGACGCCATCACGTCGTCGACCATCAGCCTCGACGACGCCGTCACCCAGACGCTCGACTTCCTCCGCCTCCACATTCCGGAGCCCAAATCGGTGCCGCTGTGCGGCAACTCCATCGGCACCGACCGACGATTCCTCGCGCTCTTCATGCCGACCATCGACGAATACCTGCACTACCGCAGCGTCGATGTCTCCAGCGTCAAGGAACTCACCCGGCGCTGGTATCCGGAGACCTATAAGAAGGTTCCCCGCAAGGGCGGCGGGCATCGGGCCCTCGACGACATCCGCGAGAGCATCGCTGAGCTGCGCTTCTACCGCGAGTCGGTGTTCGTCCCCCGCAGCTGACACGACGGCGCGGTCGGTACTCGGGGTCGGGCGACTACGATCGTCGGGCCCGCCGCTCGACCGTTCGATGTGGTGCACACCCTCCGCCAGATGTCCCGTGTCGTCCGCCTCCGCCCTTGGCAGAAGGCCGCACTCGACCGGTTCACGGCCGCCGCCGAGACGGGCCCGGACTTTCTGACCGTCGCCACTCCCGGAGCCGGTAAGACCACCTTCGCCCTTGCCGCGGCGTTGAGCGAGCTCCGGGGGATTCCCGGACGACGGCTGGTGATCGTCGCCCCCACCGCCCACCTGAAACTCCAATGGGCGCGGGCCGCCACCCGCTTCGGCCTGCACCTCCACCCCGAATGGTCGCCGAACAGTGGTGCTCTTGCCCCCGACATGCACGGCATCGTGACCACGTACCAACAGGTCTCGACGAGTTCAGCCGTCCTCGCCCGGCTCACCCCCGGTGCGATGGTCATCCTCGACGAGATCCACCACGCCGGCGACGAGCGGGCGTGGGGCGACTCGGTGCGGGAGGCGTTCGCGCCGGCGACCCGACGCCTTGCCCTTTCCGGCACCCCGTTCCGCAGCGACACGTCGGCGATCCCCTTCGTCCGCTACCGCCTCGACGAGGCCGAATCGGACTACGACTACGGCTACGGCGACGCCCTGCGCGACGGTCGTGTCGTCCGACCCGTCTACTTTCCCCGAATCAACGGCTTCATGGAATGGATGTCGCCGGCGGGCAACCTCCAATCCGCCTCCTTCGACGATGCGCTCGACCGAACCGGCTCGGCGCAGAGGTTGCGAACGGCGTTGTCCGCCGACGGGGAATGGCTCCCGACCGTTCTCGCCCAGGCCCACGAACGGCTCACCGAGCTCCGTGCCACCCGCCAGCCCAACGCCGGCGGACTGATCATCGCCACCGACCTCGAGCACGCTCGTGCCATCGCCGAGCTGATGCGCTGGCGACTACGCGTCACGCCGACGGTCGTGCTGTCCGACGACCCGCAGGCATCGAGTCGCATCGGCCACTTCGCCGACGGAACACAACCGTGGATCATTGCCGTGCGGATGGTCTCCGAAGGTGTCGACATTCCCCGCCTTGCCATCGGCGTTTATGCCACCACGACTACCACTGAGCTGTTCTTCCGCCAGGCAGTCGGCCGTCTCGTTCGCTGGACCCCCGGCGTGGTGAAGCAGAAGGCATACCTTTTCATTCCCGACGACCCTCGGCTCCGCACCTGGGCTCATCAGATCGCCGACGCCCGTCGCCATTCGCTTCGCAGGCCGAGCGATGACCGTGAGGGATTCGAGGGACGGGCCGAACCTGATGCGTCGGCCTTCGACGCCCGGACCGTGCCGGACGAGCAGCTCTCGTTGTTCAGCGCTCTCTCGTCGGTCGCCACCGAGACGTCACAGACCGAGGTGATGGTCGGCGGGTCCGTCTTCGACGACGACTACGAGGACAGCGAGCCCGAACCTTCCGAGGCTGCGTCCGACGACAGCACCGACGACCTGCTCCTCGACGTCGGAGCCCTCGCGCCCCCACTCGCCGGCGGCCAGAGTGCCGCGCTCGACGGCACCTCTCGTTACGAGCGCAAAGAGGCCCTCCGTCTGAAGAACGCGGAGTGGGCCCGGGACCTCGCCCGCGCCACAGGCATGAACCACGGGCAGGTGAACGGTCAGCTCAACCGACTCATCAACCTCCCGCGTGTGGACTCGGCCACCGTCGAGCAGCTCGAGCAACGCGTGGCTGCGGCCGAGAAGTGGTGGCGACAGCTGAGCGGCAGACGCTGACACCGCCACCGGTCCCCGGTCAGCGCTCGCCGCGGTCGGAACACCCGAAGAGGGTCACTGCGGTTGGAAAACCATCAGATGCTCGCCGCGTCGGAACACCAACAGATGCTCACCGTGGTTGGAACAACATCAGATACAGCATCACCGGGAGGCCGACGGCGGAGACCATGGTGACAAGCTCCAGCCATCGGGAGATCTTCGTCAGCTCGCGGCCCTGTTCGGCGTTGCCCTCGCAGCGCGACAGGATCACGACGAGACGCTCAGCCCGCCGGGCCAGAGGCCCCTGCACCAACAGCACGACCATCACGGCGATCAGCCAGAAGGCCACCGCCAGCTGCACCCACAGGTACCCGAAGAGACCATCGTCGGGATGCAATGCCGCAGCAACGACCCCGAGGAGACCGACCGCAACGAAGCAGGGTTCGCTCACCCGGCGCCGCACCCACAGCGACGTCTGCGCGACCGCCGCCTGACCTTCCGTCCCGAACGCACCGCTCGTCGCCCGCCGGGCGACGAGCGGCATGACGAGCAGTGGCCCGAACGCCCCGATGCCGGCCAGCAAATGGCCGATGAGCACCAACCGAAAGACCTGCGTCGATGACACGCCATCCGTTCTACCCCGCTCCCGCGAACGGCCGGGTGCTCACGAGTGCGCGGAGTCGGAAGATCCGGAGTCATCATCCGCCAGGAAATCTCCCGTTCTGCGACTCGCCGTGTCGTTTCGATGGCACGTGAACTGCCGCGAAGATGCACGACGAGTAGATTGTCCGGCCGTGGCATCGAACCCCCCGGCTGACCTGTTTCTCCAACCGCTGACCGGAAAAGGGTTCCCGATCTCGGGCTGGCTGGTGCAGTACCAGTTGCTGCTCGTCGCGCTCGACCCGTTCACGAACGAATCCGCATGGGCGTTCCCCACGGCGATCCGCGTGCTGCAGAACTTCGAGCAGGCCGACTGCCGAGTCGGAGTGATCCTCGCCGGTGCCGACGCCGACGAGTCACGCCAGTTCCTCGGGCCGAACGTCACGGAGTTCCTCTGCTTCCCCGACCCGCAGCGCACGATCGTGCGTGCGTTCGGCCTCGAGCGTGTCCCGGCAATCATCCACGTGGCCTCGGACTGCTCCGTGGTCAACGCCGCCGAGGACTGGAACCCCGACGCGTGGCAGGTCGTCACCGACGAGCTCGCCCGCATGATGAGCTGGACCGGTCCGGTCCTGCCCGATTCGCGTGATCCGGGCGCCTTCGTGGGCACCAAGGCGAGCTGACCAGAACTCCCGGTCCGGCCGCGGCACGCGAGCCGGCGCAGTTCAGTTCCGGCCCGAACACGCCGATATCTCTTGGGTGTCGTTGCGCATCGGTTCGAAACCGAACCACCGTTCATGGTCCCGTGCCCACGGACGGCCAACAACCTCCTCACGTCTGCGGAGTCGACTCTCCGTCATGAGCGACGTCGATCGACTGGCCGGACAGCGCAGGAGCGGGATCACCGCACCCGGCGATGCTGCTCGGGAGCGCCCCGCGGCCATCTCGAAGTCGTGGGTCGGCGGGGCCGTCACCGCGTTCGCGCTGGGGACGTTGGCCGCCGTTTGGACCGCCCTCCCGGGCTCCCAGGGAAGCGAGGCGGCGGTCCGTCCGGTGCAGCCGCTTCGCCTCACCCTCGCCCTCCGCTCGCCCGGGACGGAGGCGTCCCGTAAGGTCCGTGCCGCCGGGCCGGCGCTCACCCTCGGCGACGAGCCGGAGGCCGCCGCCGAGCCGGTCGCCGGGCCCTTGCTGATCACCGAAGACGAAACACCGCAACTCAGCCTCGGTGGTTCGGTGAGCCCGCTGGACAGGTACGCCTCCACCGCAACGGTACCGCTGGCGCGCCCGCTTCCGCTCTTCCGGGAGTCCGACGCGTTCCAGGTCGTGCCCCCGGAGGGACTGGTCGTCACCGCCCCCGTGGCGATACTGCCGAGCCCGACCACCGGTTCCCCATCCGGGCCTCCGCCGACCCCCTCGATCGCGACAGTCCCCACGACCAAGGCCAAGAAGCCGCGTCCCAACAAGGCCACGACGACCACCCAGGTCCCCAACCTCCTGCCATTCGTCGTGCCACCCGAAGGCCTGGTGATCCCGGCTCCCGGTTTCCTCCCGCAGACTCCGAGCGCCGGCGCTACCGCGCCGACCCCGTCGAACCCACCTCCGACGACGCTGCCGTCGACGACCCCGGGCCGGCCCACCGGGACGATCCCCTTCGTCCCTCTCGTGCCACCGACCCTGCCCGGAGTACCCGTCACGATCCTCGCGCCGCCACCGTCGACCGGGGCAAGCACCGCACTCCCCGCCACGGTTGCGCCAACGACCGCTTCACCGACAACCACCATCGCGAGGACCACCGCAAACCCGGTGTTCATCCCGCTGCCAACGTCGACCGCACCGGGCGTCGCCCCACTCCCGTCGACCTCCGTGGCCACCACGACCGCACCCGGGCGTCTTCCCGTCGGATCGTTCCCAACGATCGATGTTCGACCCGTGACCGAGACCCGCACCGCGCCCCCGCTCCCGATCGGCACCGAAACGCCGGTCCCGACGACGCCGCCGACCAGTACCGCGCCGAAGACCTACACGTTCATCGCCGCCACCGGACCTCCGCCGCCCGTGCACCCCCAGGCCGCCCTCGTGGCCGAGACGGCCAAGTCACTGCTCGGCGCGCCGTACGTGTGGGGCGGTGAAGGCCCGGGCTACGACTGCTCCGGTCTCTCTCTCGTTGCCTGGCGCGCCGCCGGGGTGAAGCTCGCTCACCAGTCCCAGGCCCAGTTCGCCTCCACGACCCGGGTGAACCTGGCCGACATCGCGATCGGTGACCTCGTGTTCTACGGTGAGCCGATCCATCACCTCGGTATCTACATCGGCGACGGCAAGATGATCGAAGCGCCGAGAGCCGGTATCAACGTCCGCATCACGTCGATCAAGCGACGCGACCTCATCGGCATCGGCCGCGTCACGGGCTGACCCCACCGAGCCGTCCTGCCCCGATCCGGCATAGTCGACGCCGGATCAGCGCACGCCAGTCCGGTGCATTGTTCAACCGTGGGCCTACGATCACGGACGCATGCGCGCCGCCACTATCACCGCACCCACCCTCATCGTCCGAGAACACAATGATCCCGTCCCCGGATCGGGTGAGGTGCTCATCCGCGTCCGGGCCGCGGGCCTCAACAACGCCGACCTGCTCCAGATCGCCGGCTTCTACCCGGCCCCGCCCGGCGCTCCGCCCGACATCCCGGGCCTCGAGCTCGCCGGAGAGGTCATCGGCCTCGGGCCCGGAGCGACCCGATTCTCGGCCGGCGACGGCGTCATGGCCGTGGTCGGCGGGGGTGGGCTGGCGGAGCTGGCCGTCGTCCACGAACGGACGCTGCTTCCCATTCCCGTCGGAGTGTCGTGGGAGACGGCAGGAGGCTTCCCGGAGGCGTTCACCACAGCCCACGATGCACTGTTCACGCAGTGCGGGCTCCAGATGGGTGAACGTGTCTGCATCCACGGGGCGGCCGGCGGTGTCGGCGTCGCCGGCGTCCAACTCGCCGCCGCCACGGGAGCGACGGTCGTGGCGACGGTCCGGGACCCGGCCCGTCGGGCCGCCGTTGAAGCAGTCGCTCCAGGACAGGTCACTGCGGTCGACCCGGCCGTGTTCGGCGAACACGGGCCCTTCGACGTCATCTTGGAACTCGTCGGCGCCTCGAATCTCGCCGCCAACCTCGCCTCGCTCACCATCGGCGGTCGCATCAGCATCATCGGTGTCGGCGGAGGAGGTTCGAAGACCGAGATCGACCTGTTGGCGATCATGACGAAACGGGCCCGGATCCACGGGTCGACGCTCCGCGCCCGCCCGCTGGAGCAGAAGGCCGACGCTGCACGCCGTGTGGAGACCCAAGTTCTCCCCCATCTCTTGTCAGGCCGGCTTCAGGTGCCGGTGACCGCAACGTTCGGCCTCGACGACGTCGCCGCTGCGTACGACCGGTTCCGGGAGGGTCTCAAGTTCGGCAAGATCATCGTGGTGCCGTGAATCTTCCGACCGTTCCGTGAGCGCCAACGGCCAGGTCCGCCGGAGGCGGCCGTGAACGCCGCAGTCGTCGCGGCAACATCGCCGAACCAGGACCGCTACTTCGGACTCGGGCTGATCGTCCTCGGCGTGGCGGCCATCCTCGTCCTAGGCCACGGCCTGCGGTTCCGACGCCCGATCTCGTCACCCCCGGTCGACCTCGCCGGCTGGTTCACCCGGTGGCAGGCCCAGCACAACGCTCCGGACATCGACCCGGCGACGACCACCGTGCTTCGCGGCTTTCTCACCTTCACGTACCGCCTCGCCCGTCCACTGGCACGACGTGGCGTGTCCCCTACGTCGGTCACGCTCGCCGGGCTCTGGCTCGCCGCACTCGTGCCGATCTCGGCGATCCGCCTGCCAGTCGCCGCCGCCGCCATCTGCATCGTGAGTTCGGTCGTGGATGGCGTCGACGGTGCGGTGGCGGGCCTCAGCGGGCGCGCCACCCGTTCGGGGTTCGTGCTCGACTCCGTCGTGGACCGACTCGCCGAGGCGGCGTTCCTCCTCGCACTCGTCGCCGCCGGCGCCGATGCCCGGGCCGCTGCAGCCGGGTGGGCGGGCGTGGTCATGCTCGAGTACACGCGGGCGCGCGCCGGAAACGCCGGGGTAGGCGAGATCGGAATCGTCACGATCGCCGAACGCCCCACACGCGTGCTCTGTGTCGTGTTCGGGCTCCTTGGCGCAGGCATCCAACCGGATCATGCCGCGGTCCCCACGACCGCGGCCGCGCTGTTGACGGCCGTCACCGCGATCGTCGGCATTGGCCAACTCGCCGTGCATCTTCGCCATCGGTTCGAGGACGACGACGCGCACTGAGCCACGCAAACAACGCCCGCCGGTGATCACACGCAAAGACGGCCGGCCGCAGCCCCCCAGCAGCGACCGACCGTCGACTTCACCGAGGAGAGGCTTCGATCCCCGGGCTTTGCGTCCAAGCCGAAATGTATCGCCTTTCCGCCACTCCCAGCGTCTTCTCGTTGACCTCACCCCGGACCGGCTACGGCCGCCGTCTAGCCAGGCACGGGCCGGATGGTCAAGATTCACGCGCGAAAGGCAGAACCAAGCATCGGCCAGCGGCGATACTGGAGCGCTGCCGGTGGCCCCGAACCGGCCTGGAGGGTCTTGCGCGTGATGCACCACCGATTTCGTCGATCTCCGAGGAGAGCTGCATCGCTCTTGACTGCCGCCACGCTCCTGTCCGTCGCGTCACTCGCCACCGCCGCCCACGCCGACCCGAAGCCAGGATCGTCTGGCCGACCGGCCGGGCCGACGTTTTCACCTCCGCGACCGGCACTCGACAGGCCGGCGTCCGCGGCTGCCAAAACCACATCGAAGTCGACGACGAAAACCCCGACACCGAAGCGCAGTACCGCAGCCAACAGCGGCATCGGATCGGGGGCACGTGGACCGGCGGTGCTCGAAGTCCAAGGCCTGCTCCAGGCGGCGCGCTATGACATCAACGTGGCCGACGGCAGCTTCGGCGACCAGACGTTCCACGCAGTGATGGCGTTCCAGAAAGCCAACGGACTGGCCCGAACGGGCCGGGTCGGCTCCCAGACCCTTGATGCCTTGCGGGCCGGGCTCACGCCACCACCGATCGTGCCCGAGGGCGGACCCGACCGCATCGAGGTGTCGCTGCCCAAGCAATACCTCGCGCTGTACCGAGGCGGGGAGCTCGTGCGGATCCTGTCGATCTCGACCGGCGACGGGAAACCCTTCTGCACGCTCGATCCGGAAACCGGGGAGACGGCGTGCGACACGGCGATCACCCCGCCCGGGTCGTTCCGCGTCACCCGCCGGGTCATCGGCTGGCGGGAGTCGAAACTCGGATTGCTGTACAACCCGCTCTACTTCAACGGAGGGATCGCCGTCCACGGCGCTCCCTCCGTGCCCGCTCGGCCGGCCTCACACGGCTGTGTGCGGATCCCCATGGTGTCGGCCGACTACATCCCCACCGTCGTTCCCAATGGCATACCGGTCTACGTCTCCGACGGCGTGACACCGCTACGGGTGATCTCGTCGAAGATCGCTCCAGCCGACGCCTGGCCCGGCAGCGACCCCGCGGCCACGCTCACCCCAACGACGACGCTCGCACCCGGCACGCCAACAACGTTGCCCGGTACGCCGACGACGACGCCGGCAACCACCACACCGTCCGCCGGGGCCACCACCGTTCCTGGCCAGACCCCCACGGCAGTCTCGGCCCCGCCGACCGCGGTTCCCACGACCACCGTTGCGCCGGCGCCGACGTTCGTTCGCCCGCTCACGCCGACGACGGTGGCAGGCTTCCCCGCCTGACCGTCGGAGCCGTCCGGGCGCACCGGCCCGAAAGCGTGATCGGGTGTGGAGCGGCTACAGGTCGGCGAAGGGATCGGCGTGGTCAGCGGCCACGGTCTCGATCCCGGCGAGCGCGAAGTACGGCTCGTAGCCCGTCGTCTCCAGTTCGAGGGCGAGCTCCGGCCCACCCGAGTGAACGATCTTGCCGCCGACGAAGATGTGCACCACGTCAGGCGTGAGCTCGGTGAGGAGGCGCTGGTAGTGGGTGATGGCGATCACCGACATGCCGCGTTCGGCTGTCGCCTCCTTCACCCGTCGGCTGACGGCTCGGAGCGCGTCGACATCGAGCCCGGAGTCGACCTCGTCGAGGATGGCCAGGGCGGGACGGAGCACACCGAGTTGGATCGTCTCGTTGCGCTTCTTCTCGCCGCCGGAGAGATCGACGTTGAGCGCCCGCTGGAGAAAGGCAACGTCGAAGCCGATGCGACCGGCTTCCTCCTCCATGAGCGCCGTCACGTTGTCGGCGTCGTCGTTGCGTCCCGCGGCGCGCAGGGCCGCCGCGAGCATGTCGGAAGGCTGCACGCCCGGAACCTCGGTCGGATACTGCATGCCGAGGAAGATGCCTGCCTGCACTCGTTCCCAGGTGGGAAGGCCGAGCAGTTCGCGCCCGTTGAGGACCGCCGACCCGCTGATGTCCTGGTAGCCGGGACGGCCGAGCAAGACGTGGCCGAGGGTGGACTTGCCGGAACCGTTGGGACCCATGACCGCGTGAACCTCGCCGCCGGGCACCACCAGGTCGACGCCGCGGAGGATCTCACGGCCGGGGATGGAGGCCTTCAGGTTGGTGATGGAAAGCGTCATGACGGGGAACCTTCGAGGGCCGGGTCGAGCGTGAGGAAGACGTCGTCACCCAATGTTTCGATGTGGTGGACGGGTACGGGCTGCGTGGCCGGGAACGACTGGGGCTCACCCGTGGTCAGCGAGAACGCGCTGCCGTGTTTCGGGCATTCGAGCTCGAGCTCGTCCTCCCAGAGCGTGCCGTCGGTCAACGACACGTTGGCATGGCTGCAGCGATCGCCGATGGCGTAGAGAATTTCGCCGATACGAATAACCGCGACGGCGTGAACGGTGTCGCCGGTTCCTGGCACCTCGACCCGGGTGATGGACGACGGGGCGAAGTCGGCTGGCGCTCCGATGCGGTGGCGACCCATCAGCTTGTCCGCCGGGAGACGGCGCGGCGATCGAACTTGTCGCCGACGGCGGCAACGAGCTCGGCCCGGAGCGCGTCGTCGGGAACCCGGTTGAGGAGATCGGCGAAGAACCCGAGCACGATGAGGCGTTCCGCCTCGCTCGGTGGCACACCTCGACTTTCCAGGTAGTAGCGGTGGTCCTCATCGATCGGACCGACGGCGGACGCGTGAGAGCACTTCACGTCGTTGTTCTCGATCTCGAGGTTCGGGACGGATTCCGCCGAGGACTCGGGTGAGAGCAGAAGGTTGCGGTTCGTCTGGTGGGCAACCGTTCCTCGCGCGTCCTTGGCGATATGGATGAGGCCGGAGTAGACGGACCGGGCGCGATCGTCGACGGCACCCTTGAAGAGAAGGTCCGACGTGGTGCGAGGTGCAAGGTGATCCTGCCGGGTCCGGAAGTCGTGGACCTGATCGTCACCGGCGAAGTAGACGGCGAGCAGCTCGTTGTGGGCTCCACGGTCGGTCGCCCGCGCCGTGGTCTCGAGACGGGCATACGCGCCTCCAAGGGCGACAGCCACCGACGAAAGGGTGGCGTCGCGTCGTGTGGTGGCCACCAGCGAACCGACGAACCAATCGCGGTCGTCGACGAGTTGGACCGATGCATGACGAAGACGGGACCCGTCAGCGAGGTCGAGCACCGTTCGACCCACCAGGAGCGCCGGTCCGCGACCTGACGCGTCCGAACGAAACTCCTCGATGACCGTTGCAGAGCTGTTCACCCCGAGCACCACCCGTACGGACGTGCCCGCGGTACCTGCAGCAGAGAGCGTCGTGGTGATCCGGATCGGCTCGTCGAGCTCGATGTTCGCCGGCACGCGGATCACGATCCGTGACGCGGTGTGGGCCAGGCCGAGCGCTTCGAAATACTCCGGATTCTCGGCGATCTCGGTATCACCCTCGACCCGAACACCGCCTGCCGTTGCCGATGCCGGTACGTCGACAATCGACGAGACCACCACGGAAGGATCGTTTTCGGTCGAAAACTTGGACGCGTTGAATCGGTCGATACCACTGTATCGCCAGAGCTCCTCGGCCTCGGACGGCGGAATGGAACGGGCCAGGTCGGCGACACCCTGACGGCGAAGCCCGAGGGCGCGCTCGGGATCGAGCACGGGCACAGAGACAGGATCCGCGGACAGAAGACAACTCCTTGCAGGGGGACGACCAGTGTACCGGCGCAGTCCCGTTTGCGGCGCGCGACGACACGATGACAACTGTCATCTCCGGCTCAAGTGTGAGCGGCCGTTCGCCGATGCAAGCATCAGAACCACTGGAAGGGAACTAATGCTCGGCGACGCACAGACAGTTTCGGACGAGGACAACCACCGGGCTTCCGGCCCGTCCGACGCGCCAACGGGATGGCCACCGACGCAGTCGCCCGACGGCCTCGACCACCCGATCGGGCCCTCATGGGGCAACGGCTGGGCGACCATGGCCGCAGAGGTGGTCGAACCGAACGTTTGGGACGCTCCCGAGCCCGTACGGGCCGATCCTGCCGCTTCGGAGCCAGGGGGCTTTGCCGGCTGGAGCGGACTCTCGTCGACCGACCAATCACCGGTCTCGCATGACCTGACCGCCTGGGACAGCCCGTTCGACGCGGTCGTTGCCGAGGCCGCCGAAGCACCAGGGGATCTGGATCCGACCGTCGAGGTGCCGTTGTGGGGCGCCGAACCGTCGACGACTCCTTCGGTATCGGCGTGGCCCTCGCTTCCGAACCCTCCGTCGAGCGCTGCATCCGCTTGGGCACCCGGAACGCTCTCGTCACCCCTCGATGAGGCTCCCCAGGCCGCCAACGATCACGCCGCGGATGGAGCTGTCGTCGCCGCTCCCCTTCCGATGGGGACCGCGACGTCGTTCACGCCGACGATGGGCAGTTGGTCCCCGAGTCCCGACGCCCCTGGAGCGGAACACCGTTCAACCGGCCATGAGGTGTCGGTCGACGAGGCCGCTGGCCTGGCATACACCGGCGTTCCCTTCCATCAGCTCGCTGCGGCGCTCGCCGCTTCCGATCCAGTCCCCGTGGCAGAGCCGATCCCGGCGTCCGTTCCCGCGACCCCGAGCGCCGCCAGGGCCGCGGCCGCAGATCATGCGACAGGTGGAGAGAACACGCCCCCGAAACGCCGCGGTCGGCTCGCCGCCCGCTCGCCACAACGACACGTCCCGGCCGTCGAGGTCGAAGCGGACGTCGTGGCTCACGTGCGTTCCCCCACCGACCCGGGCGCGAACGTCGCCGATGATGCCGAACTCGCGGAGCCGGTCCGCATGAACGTGGATTCGCCGTTTGCGGTCCCCACGCCTGCGGAACATCTCGCCGCAGGGTCGGAGACCGATGAACTCCCGGTATTCGAGTCGTCCGCGGGGGACGCCGTCACCGACGAAGCCACGGAGTCGCCACGGAGTCGGAGCTTCTTCGCCAAACGGGATCCGCGGGAAACCGCAGCATCGTCCCGGGAAACGCCGAAGGTCCTGCGGATCGCCGCCGTGGTGTCGCTCCTGATCGGTCTCGGTCTGTTCGGGTACAGCGTGCTGACCAGTCGGTCGTCGGACACCAAGCCGAGCGACGTGACGACAGTCCCGGCACCGGTCGCCCCGAGTGCCGAAGCGCCGACGACGGCTCCCGTGGCAGTTGCGACGCCGTCGGTCGCCCCGATCGGCGAGGCCGAGACGGTCACGGAACTGGCTCCGGACCCGATCTTCGGATCAGCACCGGCGACGCCGTCGGCCGCCACCGCGGCCGAGGATCCGATTTTCGGATCAGATCGGGCTGTCGCGTCGTCGGGGGCCCCAGGCGATGCTGCGACCACCCCGGATCCGCTCTTCGGAACACTGCCTGCGGTGCCGTCGCCCGACGGAGAAGCGAACGGCACGGACGAGCTGAGCTTCGAGCAGTCCGGCACCGCACGGAGCTGAACGGTCGCCCGTCGGCGGCTCCGCGGTCACACTGTGACCGCAATCACCTATGAATGGCCCTTCAGTTCTGTCGACGGACTGCCGATGACCTACGTCATGACGGTGCAGCACGAGCTGATTCGAGGCCCACGACCCGGCCGGGTGGTCTTCTGGCGACGTCGTGCGCTCGTCCTGATGACCTTGGCGACGGTGGCGGGCGCTCCTCTCCTGCTCTCGACCGCGCAAGAGGCCGATGCCGCAACTCCGGCGCCGGAACCGGTCCGAGCAGCGGCGGCTCGCAAGGAGATCCCCCGCGTCGGGGCCGGGCCGACGACCAGCGCCCCGCCGAAGCCGGTCGCGGTTGCCAGAGGATCGGTGAGTCCCGACACGCTCCTGGCCAATCCCCGCGTGACCTTGGGCGTGAACGCCCGGTCAGATCTCCGCAACGGACTCGTCGATGCCCGCCTGGTTTCGCTGCTCGGACGGCTTGCCGAGACGTATCAGATCGAGATCTCGGTCTTCTCGACCGGACACGACCGCTTCGTGAAGGGCACGAGCCGGGTGTCGAACCACGTGTATGGACGTGCCGCCGACATCACGTTCGTCAACGGCGCCGAGGTATCGACCGCCAATGAGGCCGCTCGGGCCCTGTCGCTGTTCCTCTTGACCGTCAATCCGGCGATTCGTCCGACCGAGATCGGCGGCCCCTGGGATATCGACGACACCGAGGGTGTTGGATTCACCGACTCGGGCCACCTCGCCCATCTCCACGTCGGCTTCGACACCTAGTGGTGTGTCGCGGATTTCGCTGGGGCGTCTTGCGGCCAGCTTCGCCGATGGCGGCGTCCTCGTCGTTCCGTTAGGGCGCTGGCTAGCGGTGCCTCCTGCGTCCTTGCCCTCGACGAACCGTGGCTCGTAACTCGCCCAACTCAATTGGGCGACACACCACTAGGTGACTGGTGTTTTTTCGTGGTGGCTGATTCGCGATTTGTGTTGGGATCGGGAACGATTGGTGGATGACGTCGGGTGTGACTCCGAGACAGGCGGATATGTGGTTGGGATCGGGCCGGGTGGTGGACGGCCGGGTGGCCCCGGACTCGATTTGGGTGTTGCTGCATCGTGAGGGTCATCGGTTGTTCCCCGACGAGCTCTTCATGGATCTGTTCTCGACTCGTGGTCGGCGTAGCGTCCCGCCGCAGATCGTGGCGACGGTGATGGTGCTGCAGCGATGCTTCGGGAAGAGCGACCGGGAAGCCGTCGAAGCGTTCGAGTTCGACGTCCGCTGGAAGTACGCCTGCGGTGTCGACCTCGACTTTCCGTCGTTCTCGCACACCGTGCTGGTGGATATGCGAGCCCGCCTGGCCCGCTCGGGGGCCCCGAAGCGGATCTTCGATGTCACCCTGGAGGCAGCCTCCGGAGCGGGCCTGGTCGGTCACCGCCGGGTGCTCGATTCCACTCCGCTGTATGACGCGGTGGCCACGATGGACACCCTTACGCTAATCCGTTCCGCCATCCGAGCCCTGTTGAAAGCTGCTGACTCCGACCTCGAAGTTCTGTTGCGGTCGGTCGTGTCGAGCGGTGATGACTACGTGTCGTTGTCGAAACCGCAGATCGACTGGGACGACCCGACGCAACGTGAAGTGTTGATCGACTCACGGGCCAAGGACGCGTACGCATGCCTGGTCGTGCTCGACGGCTGCCAACTCGCCGGTGATGTTGCCGATGCTGCCGCGATGCTGGCGTCAGTGGTCGGCCAAGACCTCGTCGAAGGTGACGGCGGGGTGTTCAAGATCGTGCGCGGCGTGGCGTCGGACAGGGTGATCTCAACGGTTGATCCTGACGCCCGCCACGGTCACAAGACCCAGTCGAAAGGGTTCGACGGCTACAAGGGCCACATTGCCGAAGATCCTGACTCGGAGATCATCACCAACACCGCGGTCACGGCCGGCAACGTCGGTGACGGTGCCGCGGCGGCAGCGTTGATCAACGACTTGACCGGTGGCGCCACACCGCCTGCCGATACCAAACGGAGCGACAACCGGTCCAAGAAGAAACAAAGACGCAAACGACCGAAGGTGTTCGGCGACGCCGCGTATGGCAGCGGCGAGTTCCAGAAGATCCTCGAAGAGTCGGGCATCGAGTCGGGCTGCAAAACCCAGTCACCGTCACCGCCCACTGGCGGCCTGTTCGCCAAAGACCGCTTCACGATCGACCTCGACCACGCGACCGTGACCTGTCCCAACAACGTGACCGTCACGTTCGGGTACCGGCCCGGACACCGAGGACTCGCGTCGTTCGCCGGGCATTGCACGAACTGCCCGCTCCGACAACACTGCACCACCTCGACAGCCGGCCGTCAGATCGCTATCAACACCCACGAGGAGTTCCTCGCCCGGGCCCGCGCCCGCCAGAACGATCCGGACTGGCGGGCCGACTATCGAGCGACACGCCCCAAAGTCGAACGCAAACTCGGTCACCTCATGCGACACCGCCATGGCGGCCGACGAGCCAGAGTCCGAGGCCAAACCAAAGTAGCGGCCGACTTCAACCTCCTCGCAGCCGCCATCAACCTCGCCCGACTCGCCAGGCTCGGCCTACAGCACCGAACCCTCGGGTGGACAACCTGAAGCTCCAAGACGAGCAACCCGAACCGGTCCTCAGACCGCCCCAGCGCACCCGCAACGACATCACACCGAACCACCCAATCGCGACGACCCACGCGCTCCGGACGCCAACTCAAGCGCGCCAAGACCCTCGTTTCACACCAGTCACCTAG
>JANOJN010000299.1:0-5232 GCA_031418775.1 Acidimicrobiia bacterium | reverse complement strand
CGAGCCCCTCGTCACCATGGCGCGGAACGCTCCATCCGTTCCATCGCTTGCGATGATTCGGCCGTGGTGGGAGCGTCGATCCCCGCCAGCTCGGCGTCAGCCAGCAATTGCTGGGCGAGGCCCAGCCCGGAGTGCGTGGCCGCGTGACGTCGGAGTTGATCGGCAACCCAGGTGGAGAACGGAACACCGAGTTGGTTGATGATCGGCACCACATCGTCGGGAACGCTTATAGTCTTGTTCGGCACGTACGTATCCTACATACGTGGGTCCGTATTGCTCCAACGATCTGCGCCGCAGTCCCTGAGGACGAATCGAGCACGTGGTTGGACACGAGTAGGGGAGGCCCAGGCACGCGGTCGTGTCGGCGGCTTCGTGGAACGTACGGTGGGGAAGTTCACGGAGGGGAAACATGACCGAAACTCGGGGGAACGACCTTCGGCGTAGACAGGGCGCCGTGAACGACGACCGCGCGCCGGGCGACATCGGGGTTGTGTCGCCGGTCCGCTGGGATGAGTACACCAGCGACGGGTGTTGGGACGAGATGGTCGCCGGCGGAAAGTCGCGTCCGGAGTGCGCGGGCGTCGCCGACCACCTCGCGTCGCTCTCGCTGCAGGAACTGGGCCAGCGCCAGAAGGCCGCCGAACTGGCCATCGAAGCCCGGGGCATCACGTTCACCGTGTACTCCGAGGCCGGCAACATCGACCGCGCGTGGCCCTTCGATGTCATCCCACGAGTGATCTCGGCATCGGAGTGGAGGACGATCTCCGCGGGACTGGTGCAGCGCCTCACGGCGCTCAACATGTTCATCGACGACCTCTACGGCGACCAGAAGGTCATCCGCGACGGCGTGTTTCCGGCCGATCTGCTGGCCGACTCGGTGAACTTCCGCCGGCAGTGCATCGGGATGAAGCCGGCGTTCGGTGTGTGGGCGCACATCTGCGGCAGCGACCTCGTACGCGGTGCCGACGGCACGATGTACGTGCTCGAGGACAACCTCCGTGTGCCGTCGGGTGTGAGCTACATGCTCGAGAACCGTGCCGTCACGAAGCGCGTCTTCGCCGACCTGTTCCGCCACCTCGACATCCATCCGGTCGACGGGTACCCGGCCCGGCTGTTCGACCTGCTGGCGTCGCTCTCACCCCGGCCCGGCGAAGTGCCCACGATCGCGCTGCTGACCCCGGGAGTCTTCAACTCGGCGTACTTCGAGCACGCCTATCTCGCCCAGCAGATGGGTGTCCATCTCGTGGAGGGCGCCGATCTGATGGTCGACGATGACGATGTCGTGTCGGTCCACACGATCGCCGGTCCGGCGCGGGTGGACGTCATCTACCGGCGCATCGACGATCTCTTTCTCGACCCCGAGGTGTTCCGCCCCGATTCCACCCTCGGTGTGCCCGGTCTGATGCGGGCCTGGCGCGCCGGCAACGTGGCCCTCGCGAATGCGCCGGGCGCGGGGGTCGCCGACGACAAGGTCGTCTACGCGTTCGTCCCCAAACTCATCGAGTACTACCTCGGAGAGGAAGCGAGAATCGAAAACGTGCCGACCTTCCTGTGTCTCGATCCGGTGCAGCGCCAGCACGTCCTTTCGAACCTTCGGGAGTTCGTGGTGAAGCCGGCCAACGAGTCCGGTGGCTACGGCGTGTTCGTCGGATCGAAGGCCACCGACGAGGACTGCGAGCTCGTCCGGGCCCAGGTCGAGGCCGATCCACGGAACTGGATCGCCCAGCCGATCATCAACCTTTCCACCGCGCCGACGCTCATCGACGGTTCGCTGCGACCGCGGCACCTCGACCTGCGCCCGTTCATCCTCTCGGGGCGCACGTCCTACGTGACCGAGGGCGGGCTCACCCGGGTTGCTCTGCGCGAGGGGTCGCTCGTCGTGAACTCTTCGCAGGGCGGCGGCAGCAAGGACACCTGGATCGTCGACTCGGCGGGGAGCGGACAATGACAGGCGTTCGCAAGCCGGTCGCTTTATCGGCCGAGCCGTCCGTCGACGACCACGATTCGGGGCCCTTCTCCGTTCATCCGGACGAGGCCGAAACCGACGACCATCAACGAAAGGACCACATGATGCTGCTCTCCCGGGTTGCCGAATCCGTCTACTGGTCGTCGCGTTACCTGGAGCGGGCCGAGGCCACGGCGCGACTCATGAGGATCCACACTGAGATGTTCTTGGATCTTCCCCGCCATGTCGGTATCGAGTGGTCTCCGCTGCTTGCCGTGACGGGATCACGCGAGGATTTCGACGCACATCACGGTGAGGCGACCGAGGACGCCGTCATTCGATTCCTTGCCACCGATCCGACGAGCTCGGCATCAATCGTCTCCGCCGTTTCCGCCGCCCGCGCCAACTTCCGGGTCACCCGGGCGATCTTCCCGAACTCCTCCTGGGAGGAGCTCAACCGACTGTTCCTGTGGATCGCCGAATCGCGATCCGTCGCCGTCGATCGCCGCACCCGCGCGTCGTGGATGGACCGGGTCATTCGCGACTGCCAGGTGCTCCGCGGATTGCTGTCGAGCACGATGAGCCATGACGCCGCCTACTCGTTCATGGAGATCGGACGAGCGCTCGAGTGCGCCGACATGACCACCCGGGTGCTCGACGTGCAGGCAGGAGTTCTCCTGGCCCAGCCGGTCGCCTCGGAGGGCACCGTTGCCACCTATGCCGACATCACGTGGGCGAGCGTGCTGAAGTCGCTGAGCGCGCACCAGATGTTCCGCCGCACCGTCCGATCGGGGATATCGGGTCCCGAGGCGTTGCGTTTCCTCCTCCGCGATCCGCAGTTCCCGAAGTCGGTCGAGCACTCGCTCACCCGCATCTCGCGGGCGCTGCTCGAACTCCCGCGCTACGACGCCGCCATGCAACGCTGCGCTGAGGTGCAGCGCCTCCTCGTCGACGCCGAGGTCGGCGAACTCGCGGGCGAGGGTCTGCACGAGTACGTTGACCAACTGCAGATCGGTATCGCCGATCTGCACAGCGCGCTGACGGAGACCTACTTCGTCCGTGCCGCCGAGTCGGTGCAGCGGCAATCTAGTGATGCGCTCATGGCCACCGCCTGAGGTGCGCGCTTCTGGAGTGAATGAAATGACAGACGAGTCGTGAGTATTCACGTCGGTATCGAGCATCGGACGACCTATCGATTCGATCGGCCAGTGTCGCTTTCTCCCCATGTGGTGCGGCTTCGACCGGCGCCGCACTGCCGAACGCCGATCCTCGCGTACTCGTTGACGGTCACGCCGTCGGATCACTTTGTCAACTGGCAGCAAGACCCGTTCGGGAACTACTTGGCCCGGTTCGTGTTCCCCGAGCGCGCCACCGAGCTCGAGATCGTCGTCGACCTGATCGCCGATATGACCGTGATCAACCCGTTCGACTTCTTCATCGACGAACAGGCCAACCGGTTCCCGTTTGACTACGAACCGTCCCTTCGTGCCGACCTGGCGCCGTACCTCGGTGTGCTGGCCGACGACGACGGTCGGCTCGGCGAGTGGATGTCGTCGCTTCCCGACTACGCCAGCGCCGCCATGAACACGATCGACGTGCTCGTGGACCTGAACCAGCAGGTGCAGCGAGCGGTCGCCTATTCGATCCGGATGGAACCGGGCGTTCAGACTCCGGCAGAGACCTTGGCGCGGGGCATCGGTTCGTGTCGGGACAGTGCATGGCTGCTCGTGCAGATGTTCCGTCGACTGGGCATGGCGGCGCGTTTCGCGTCGGGCTACCTGGTGCAGCTCACGGCCGACACGCCGGCCCTCGACGGACCGAGTGGCACGACCGAAGACTTCACCGATCTCCATGCGTGGACCGAGGTGTACCTCCCCGGGGCGGGCTGGGTCGGGCTCGATCCGACGTCCGGATTGTTCGCCGGTGAGGGGCACATTCCGTTGGCGTGTACGCCCAACCCGTCGAGCGCCGCCCCGATCTCCGGAATGGTCGAGCCGTGCCAGACCGAGTTCTCGTTCTCGAACCGGGTGACCCGGGTCTCCGAGGATCCTCGGGTCACGCTGCCCTACACCCAGGCCCAGTGGGATGCCGTCAACACGCTCGGTCGCCACGTCGATCGTCTCCTCGACGAGGGTGACGTTCGTCTGACGATGGGCGGTGAACCGACGTTCGTTTCGGTCGACGACATGGAGTCGCCGCAGTGGACCGTCGATGCCGACGGCCCCGAGAAGCGCGAACGCGCCGGTGTGCTGGCGAGGCGCCTCGCCGCGGCATTCGCCCCGGGCGGCGTGATCCACCACGGCCAGGGCAAGTGGTATCCGGGCGAGCCGCTCCCGCGGTGGCAGATCGACATTGCATGGCGGACCGACGGGGAGCCGCTCTGGGGAGATGAGAAGTTGCTCGCCGATCCGGCGGCGGAGGGGTCCCACGACATCGGCGACGCGATCGCGCTTGCCCGCGAGATCGCGGCAGGTCTGGGCATCGCCGATTCGCTTTGCGTCCCTGCGTTCGAGGATCCGCTTCACCGTTTGCTCGTCGAGGCGCGCCTGCCCCTCGGTTCACCGGTTGCCGAGGTGCTCGATCCTGCCGAATTGGTCGCGTCTTCGGCCGACGCCCGATCGGTGATCGTGGCATCGCTCGATGCCGAGCGTGGTGAGCCGACCGCCGTCGTACTCCCGCTGCACCGAACCGCGACAGGTCGATGGGCCACCACGAGGTGGATGCTGCGGCGCGGCTTTCTGTTCCTTCTCCCGGGTGACTCGCCGGCGGGGCTGCGGCTTCCGCTCGACGCGCTGACCTGGACCCCGGTCGACGCCGATCCCGACGTCTCGCCGTTCGCCGAGCGCACCGCCCTGCCCCCATCAGGCGCTGCGACCGCTCTCGAACCGGCCGAGGTCGTTCCTGTCGAGAAGGCACCGACCACGGCGCTGAGCGTGGAGGCCCGCAACGGGCACGTCTTCGTGTTCCTGCCGCCACTCGCCGAGCTCGACGACAGCCTCGCCCTCCTCGCGGTCATTGAAGCTGCCGCGAGCCGGCTGGAGGTTCCGGTGGTTCTGGAGGGTTACGGCATTGCCCGCGATCCCCGGGTGCAGCACCTGATCGTCACTCCCGACCCCGGGGTGCTGGAAGTGAACGTTCAGCCGGCGTCGTCGTGGGACGAACTCGTCCACATCACCGACACCGTGCATCGCGAAGCCCGCCTGGCCCGCCTCGGCACGGAGACCTTCCAGCTCGACGGATCCCACTCCGGCACGGGTGGCGGGAACCACATCACGCTCGGGGCGGCG
>JANOJN010000298.1:0-6742 GCA_031418775.1 Acidimicrobiia bacterium | reverse complement strand
CGGTGACGAAGGCGTCGGCACCGAGTTCTGCGCGAGCGAGCGGCTTCCAGGCGTAGCGGTAGAAGTCAGGCGTCATCGGCTCCACGGCTGATCCGTTCACCCTGCCGTGAGGATCTCGTACAGGGCGTTGAGGAGCGCCGTTGCTCGACCGTCGTTGGGTTCCGGACGCAGCACGTTGGTAGAGAATGAGAAGCCGGCCCGTAGGCTCGGCCACGCACCGTGCGACGAACCTCCCGCGCCGGTGTGTCCGAATGCGTCCGCTGGTCGGCCGAGACAGCTCGGGTTCGGGTTGAGTTCAAATCCGGTTGGGCCGAACCGCAAGGCGCGACCACTGAGCGGGTCATCACCGACGGACTCGGTCGTCGTGCCGACTCGCAACGTTTCCGCCGTGAGCAGGCCGCCGCCACCTTGGGCCAAGATGCCATACAAGCTCGCCATCGCTCGCGCCGTGGCCACTCCGTTTGCGGCGGGGATTTCGAGGGCGAGCACAACAGGATCGTCCATGCGAGTGATCTCGGATGAGATGAGGCCATAAACGAATCCGAGGCGCGGGTCCGGGTCCGGATCAAGGAACGCGGTGAGCTGATAATCCGACGCTCGTTCGAGGTACGACACTCGCCTGGCGAGGCGGTCATCAGCGCGCATACCGATACGAATGTCGAGACCGAGGGGGTCGACGATCTCGTCGGCGACAAACTGCCCTGTGGTGCGACCATCGACCCGGCGAATGAGCTCATCGCACAACCAGCCAAACGTCAGTGCGTGATAGCACGGCGCGCCGATCGGGACCATCGGTGCTTGGGCGGCGAGCATTGCGGCTATTCGCGCGGGATCTTGAAAGTCAGCGAAGGTGATCGGGTTTTCCACGCCCGGCACGCCACCGCTATGGGCGGCGAGCATCCCGACCGTCACTCCCTCTTTGCCGTTTTGCGCGAACTCCGGCCAGTACATGCTCGCCGGGGCCTCGAGGTCCAACTTGCCCCGTTGCACCAGGAGGAGGAGCGCGATCGCAACGACGCCCTTCGTCCCTGAATGCAGCACGCTGACCGTGTCACCGTTCCATGGACGATCGTGGCGGGAGTCGGCGGTGCCGCCCCACAAGTCGACGACACGTCGTCCGTTGACTACGGCAACGAACGCCGACCCGTTGTCCTTGCGTTCGCGGAAGTTCGCGTCGAAGACCTCGATCAGTGGTTCGAAGCCCGGATCGACGTGTCCCTCCGCCGTTCCGCCGGGCCGGAGCGCCTCAGCCATTGCTACGTCCCCACAACAACGGTTCGCACTGCGCAAGCCGCTCTTCGGGCCCGACGCCGGATGTCGCGCAGGACGACGGCGTGTGGTTCTCGGGGTTCAGCGAGATTCGCCTCGCGGCGACGTGCTGCTGAGGCTCAGTAGATCGCATTGGTAGGTTCCCTCGCGCCCTCGACTGACGTTGCGACGAGTGTACGGATCCCACGTCGCCCCCGCCGTTCAGGCGCGCCAGGCCACGAGTGACGACGTCGCCGGCGGGCTGCCGTGGCTTTCGTTACGGTGGGTCGATGTGTCGAAACATCACGCCGTTGCGCGGCCTCGCGCCCCCGGCCTCGCCCGATGAAGTCTCGGCGGCGGCGCTGCAGTTCGTCCGCAAGGTCGGGGCGTTCTCGACTGTGCCGGTCGGCTCGGAAGCGGTCGTCGCGCGCGCAGTCCGCGAGATCGCCCGGGTCGTCGAGACGCTGCTCGCCGAGTTGCCCGATCGTCGGGTTCCGCCCGCGGTGGAGCCGCCATTGCGCCGCCGTAGGGCGTGAACCGCCGGTATCGTCGAGGCCATGGCTGAGCAGACCGCACCGGAGATCACGATGTACTGGCGTCCTGGCTGCGGCTTCTGTTCCGCCCTCGAACGGCAGATGGTCAAGGCCGACCTGGCGTTCGAGAAGCACAACATCTGGGACGACCCGACCGCTGCGGCGTTCGTCCGCTCGGTGGCCCGCGGCAACGAGACCGTGCCGACCCTCGTGGTCAAGGGGCAGCCGATGGTGAACCCGTCGCTGTCGCAGGTCGTCGCCGCCCTCGGGAACTGACCAGGGCATCCCACATAGGCCGATTCGTCTGATTTCGGGGCGAAATCGGGGGGTCCGGGATGCTGTTTTCACCGATCTGGGATGTCGCTGGCGCATCAGGAGAAGGGGGCAACGTTTCTCTCCCAGCGAGCGCGGGGTTGCGTGTCGGCGGCCGCCTGGCGGGGGGACACGGGGCGAGGCCCGGTGGGATCAGACCTTGGACAGCACGTCGTCGAAGTCGATCTCACCGTTGTAGCGGGCGAGGATTTTGCCGTTCGCCGCGACGAGCACGCCGGACGGTTGGGAGAGCACCTTGAGCGTCCGGCGCGACTTCGCATCGGCGTCGTAGAGGGCCCGGACGGTGGTGAGACCGTGGCGCTTGCGGAAATCGAACGCCTGGGCGGCGGTGTCGTAGGAGCCGATGCCCACGACGGAGACGACGTCTGCATGATCGCGAGCAAACTGCTCGACGCCGGGGGCTTCCCGGTTGCATGCGCCTCAGGTGGGCGCCCAGAACCAGATCAGCTGTGGTTTTGCCGTGATGTTGAGGGTGGCCAGGTCGATCGTCTTCGCTGTGGCCAGGTCGAGGACCTTGAGCTTCGGGAACGGCGCGGGCACGGCGGTCTTCGTTCGGGCGGCCTTGGACGGCTTCGCGGTAGCGCTGACCGGTTGTGCGATCGCGCAGACGCCGACCACCGAGACGGCGACGAGGGCCACGCTCGCGATCAGGAAACGCGGGGACCTCGGGCGGGGGGACGTCATTGCTGCTCCTTGGGCGTGCTGGTCATATCGGTTCCGGGTGAGCGACGGCTGAAGGTGACGGCTCCGCCAACTACGGCGGCCACGGCGACGATGGCCGTCACGATCGTGGCGGTGGAGAGGTCGAGGAGCTGTGAGCTGATCGACGCCGACCATCGTTCGACCCAGAGCACCGGTCCGCCGGCGACCGGATTGTCACTCTGGATGCGGTACGACCAGTAGCCGTAATAGGCCACGTAGGAGCCGGCGATGACAAGGAACAGACCGGACACCCGGTTCACATAGGGAAGGGCCTTCTTCATCGTCCGGGCCACCGTCTGCTGGGCCAGGGCGGCGGCAAGCGTGAGGACCATGAGGACCAGCCCCATCCCGGCGGAGAACGTGAGGTAGGTCGCCGCGGCCCCGAAGACGGAGCCGTCTCGCAGGGTGCTGACGACGACCCCGGAGAATCCTGCGAACCCACACGAGAGGGACACAACGGCGTACGAGAGGCCGAAGACGTAGAGCGAACGAAGGCCCTTGCCCTGATCGATGGCGCCGACCTTCAGGTAGGAGAGCTTCGGCTCGTAGCCGCGAAGCATCGTCGCCCCGAGCAGCGCCAGGGCGATGCCCACTCCGATGGAAACGAGCGGGACGGCCTGCTTGACCTGCGACAGGAGCTGCGAGGCGAGCAGGCCGAGCGTGCCGTAGACGGTGACGAACCCGAGCGTGACGACACCGGAGACCTTGGCCGCCCGCACGAGGCGATAGGCCAGGGGCCGATCGCCGTCGACTGCGGCGTTGCCGACGAAGTACCCCATGTATGCGGGAAGCATGGCGAAGCCGCACGGGTTGAACGCCACGATCACGCCGGCGGTCAGGGCCAGGGCCAGGGGGCCGGCCGACAGCGCAAGAACCATCCCCCAATTGTGGTCTGTGCCATGGGCAAGCGCGCGAACACGCTCTCAGCCCCGGCACAGGGACCGAGGTCCGGCACGCGTCGAAGGCAGTGCTGAGGTGGAAAGCCGTGCTTGTTGTCACTCCCGCGGGGCTGACCGGTAGGGTCGACGGGTCGTTCGTTTCGCCGTCGTTTTTCCCCCCACCTGGAGCATCTGCATGAGCATTGTCGGTACCCGCGTCGTTCGTAAGGAAGATCCGAAGTTCCTGACCGTCGGAGGTACATTCACGGCTGACGTCCCGGACCCGTTGCTTGCCGGCGCGGCCCATGCCGTCTTCGTCCGTTCCACCATGGCGCACGCCAAGCTGCTGTCGGTCGACACCTCTGCGGCGAAGAGCGCGCCGGGCGTACTGGCCGTCTACGCCTACGACGACCTCGCCGACCTTCCCGGACGCGACATGCCGCCGGGCTTCGTCATGCTCCCTCCCACCCTCGGTCGGCCGATCCTGGCCACCGGCAAGGTGCGATTCGTCGGCGAGCCGATCGCCGTCATCGTCGCCGAGTCCGTCGCGCTCGGCGCCGACGCCGCGGAACTCGTCATCGTCGACTACGAGACCCTTCCCGTGGTGCTCGACATGGAGACCGCGGCGGCCAGCGACGTGCTGATCACCGAGGTGCACGGCTCGAACGTGGCGTTCGCCCTGCAGTTCGGAAGCGACCCGACGCTGTTCGACGGCTGCGAGGTGGTCATCAGCGAGCGAGTGGTCCACAACCGGGTTGCCGCAGCTCCGCTCGAAGGGCGCTCGTCGGCGGCGGTCTGGCACAACGACCGGCTCATCCACTGGGCCTCGACCCAGACCCCGCAGGCGGCGCGCGATGCGCTGCAGGGCCTCTACGGCCTCGCCGAAGGCGCGGTGCGCGTCATCGCCCCCGACGTCGGCGGCGGATTCGGGCCGAAGATCGGCATCTACGCCGAGGAGCTCCTCCTCGCCCACCTGTCGCAGAAGGCCGATCGGCCGGTTCGGTGGACGGAGACGCGATCGGAGAACATGACCGGTCTCGCCCACGGCCGCGCCCAGATCCACTACGCCACGATGGGTGGCACAAGGGACGGTCAGGTGCAGGCGTACCGCATCGAGGTCATCCAGGACTCCGGTGCGTACGGCATGATCGGCGCCTTTCTGCCCTTCATGACGCGCACCATGGCACCGGCCGTCTACGCGATCCCGAAGGTCGAGTGCAACGCCACCTCGGTGCTGACGAACACCACACCGGTTGCGGCTTACCGCGGCGCCGGCCGGCCCGAGGCCACACTGACCGCCGAACGGATGATGGACCTCTACGCCGCCGAGATCGCCATGGATCCGGTGGAGCTCCGCCGGAAGAACCTGATCAAGGCGGACGCGTTCCCCTACACGACGGCCGTCGGCACCACCTACGACTGCGGCGACTATGAGAAGTCGCTCGACATGGCCCTGGAAAAGGCCGACTACGCCGCCCTCCGGGCCGACCAGGCGGCCCGGCGCGCGTCGGATGCCACGAAGCAGCTGGGCATCGGCGTGGCGGTCTACGTGGAGGTCACCGCCGGACCGACGCCGGGCGAGGAGTGGGGCAAGGTCGAGATCCTCCCCGACGGTTCCGCCAAGGTCTACACCGGAACGTCCCCGCACGGTCAGGGCCATGTGACGTCGTGGTCGATGATCGCCGCCGATGAGCTGGGCATCCCGTTCGACAAGATCACCGTCGTCCATGGCGATACCGACGAGGTCCCGAAAGGCGTCGGCACCTTCGGGTCACGGTCGCTGCAGCTCGGCGGAGCGGCGGTGCAGAAGGCGTCCCAGACTGTCGTCGCCCAGGCCCGTGAGCTCGCCGCCAACCTGCTCGAGGCGAATGCCGACGACGTCGTGCTCGACCTGACGCGAGGTGTCTTCCACGTGTCGGGCACCCCTGCCGTGTCGCGTACGTGGGCCGAGGTGGCCCATGTCGCGGCCGACACCGGCGGCCTCGCGGCGGCGGAGGATTTCGCCAGCACGCCGACCTTCCCGTTCGGTTCCCACGTGGCGGTTGTCGAGGTCGACACCGACACCGGCGAGACGCGACTGGTCCGCATGATCACCTGTGACGATTCCGGCACGCTCATCAATCCGCTGCTCGTCGAGGGTCAACGCCACGGTGGCATTGCCCAGGGGATCGGCCAGGCGCTGGTCGAGGAGATCCGCTACGACGAGGACGGCAACCCGGTCACCTCGAACTTCGCGGACTACGGGATCATCTCGATGGCCGAGCTGCCGAGCTTCGAACTCGTCACCATGGAGACGCCCACGCCGAACAACCCGCTCGGGGCCAAGGGCATCGGGGAGTCCGGAGCCATCGGTTCAACCCCGGCGCTCCAGAGCGCCGTGTGTGATGCGATCGCTCACCTCGGGGTCAAGCACATCGACATCCCGATGACGTCCGAGAAAGTCTGGCGGGCTATCCAAGCGGCGCGCTGAGGCTGCGTGGCACGGCCTTCGAGCTGGTGCGGCGCGCTGAAGGCGTCGGTGCCCTCGGGTTTTCGAGCGTGCCACCACACTCACCTGGTCGGCTGAGCGTCGGGGTGAAGCGGGTTGATCAGGTGACGCTGAGCCAGGTCATGAGGAAGTGGCCGGCACAGCCGACGACGACCCACACGTGCCAGACCTCGTGGTAGCCGAAGTCGGTCGACGGATTCGGCCGACGGAGCCAGAGTCCGACCGCGCCGATGGCATAGGCCGCGTTTGCGACGTGAAATCCGATGAGTGCGGTGCCTGACAAGGACGAGAGCAGCTTCGGCGCGGCCGCGACGTAGGCGCCGGCCAACACCACGTAGAGCGTCCCGGCGACGCGGCGATGAACGCGCAGCGGCGAGATCTTGAACAGGACACCCCCGAGCGCCCCGATCCACACGGCGGTCACCAGCGGAATGCCCCATGACCGGGGCAGCACGTGGAGGCAGACGGGGGTGTAGGACCCGGCGATGAGCATGTAGATCATCGAGTGGTCGAGCCAGCGCATCCATGGCCGGAACGACCACGTCCCGACCGTGCGGTTG
>JANOJN010000297.1:0-9109 GCA_031418775.1 Acidimicrobiia bacterium | reverse complement strand
GACAGGTCTGCACCTTTCGCCGGCGAGTCGAGCACCACACCATCGACGAAACCCATCACGTAGAACGGGGCGTCATTGACGGAAACGTCCGTGCACATACCAAGTGCCGGAGCGACCGGTACACCGGCGCGAGCCACCGCGCTGATGAGCTTGAACTCACGACCCATATCGTGCGCGGTCGCCAACACGTTGCCGAGCGGCGGACGCCGGAGCACGTAGAGCGTGCCATCGGCACCGGTCACCTTGAACGTCAGGTTGGAGCGGCCCCCGGCGATCAGATCGAACGTGAAGGGACCACGCGCCCCGTCCACGTTGGATTCCAGCCACGCCGTGACCGGCGCGGCATTGATGCCTTGCAAGAGAATGCCCCGCGACCCGTTACGCGCGCTTACTTCGACTTCGGTGGCATACGAATGCCACCGTCGACGCGGATCGTTTCCGCGTTCATGTAGGAGTTGCTGATCAGCTCACCGACCATCGAGCCCAACTCGCTCGCGTGGCCGAGGCGCTGCGGGAAGAGGACGTCCTTGCCGAGCGCCGCCTTGAACGCCTCGCTCGCCTCGCCGGTGCCGTAGATCGGCGTATCGATGAGCCCCGGGGCGATGCAGTTGCACCGGATGCCCGACGCCGATAGGTCGCGGGCGACCACCAGCGTGAGGGCGACAACGCCGCCCTTCGACGATGCATACGCCGCCTGACCGATCTGACCGTCGAAGGCCGCGACCGACGCGATGTTGACGATGGCGCCGCGGGAACCGTCGGCATCTGGTTCGTTCGAGTTCATCGCCGACGCGGCGAGACGGATGCAGTTGAACGTGCCGATGAGGTTGATCTCGATGACCTTGCGGTACACGTCGAGGTCATGGGGCGAGCCGTCGCGGCCGATGGTGCGTGACGCCCAGCCGATACCGGCGGCGTTCACGAGTGCCCGGAGCGAGCCCATCTCCACCGCAGTCGCCACCGCTGCGCTCACCTGAGCCGTGTCAGCCACGTCGCACGGCACGAAGGCGCCACCGATCTCCTTGGCGAGGGCCTCGCCCTTCTCCGACTGACGATCGAGGTCGGCGACGACGACCTTCATCCCCTTCGCAGCGAGAATCCGAGCGGAGGCTTCGCCGATACCCGACGCCCCTCCGGTGACGATGGCAGAAAATCCGTTGAGTTCCATGAGGCATCAACGTTAGGACGCCGAACGGCCCCAATCACAACCGACCGCCCACCAGACCGGGCCGATGCAGGCTGAGCGCCGGCTCAGGGCAGACGGACCTTCGCCGCCCAACGACCGTCCTCATGAGAGAGACGCACGTCGAGGTCGAACGCCGCGCTCACGTTGGCATCGGTCAGCACTTCGGCGATCGGCCCCGACGCCACCACCCGACCTGCCCGTAACAACAGTGCATTAGTGAATCCGGGAGCGATCTCCTCCACGTGATGGGTGACGAGGACCAACCCGGCAACCCCGTCGGGGCTATCCGCCGGCGTAGACGCCACCACCGCGAGGCGGGCGATCAGGCGCTCGCGGTTCCCGAGGTCGAGCCCGGCCGCCGGTTCGTCGAGCACCAACAGCTTCGGTGGACGCATCAGTGACCGGGCCAGCAGCACCTGCTGGCGCTCCCCCTCGGAAAGCACGCCGAACTCACGCTCGGCGACGTAGCCGTACCCCGACGCGTCGAGCAGCCCGAGGGCACGAGCACGATCGGCGTCGGTGTACCCGTGCCACCACGGCTCGAGAGCCCCGTAGAGCGCGGTCATCACGACATCGACGGCACGTACCTGCGGACGCATCTGCTTGGCCAGCGCCGCACTCACGAAGCCGATCTGCGTCCGATGCACGCGCCAATCCACACCGGCACCAAGCGATGCACCGAGCAACGAGTACGTCCCCCGTGACGGATGGAGGAAACCCGAAAGCAACTGCACCAGTGTCGACTTGCCGCAGCCGTTGGGGCCGATCACCACCCATCGCTCCCCGGTCGAGATCGACAGGTCCACCCCATCCAGTGCGTAGGAACGGGCGTCGTAGGACACCGCAACGTCTCGGAACGACACCAGATCACCCATCGGACCGACCACTGTACGAAATGGTCGACACAAGGCCTTCCGCTCTAACGTCGACAGGCGGACGACCTCTGCGGATTCAGCGCTGCGCCGCTCCGCTTCGCTTCACTGCTCGCAATACACTTCACGCGCCAACAACCAGGTACCAGGGAATGACCGCATCACATTTCGACAGAGACACTGCATTGGCGCCGCCCTCGACCGGGCCAGGCACGGGACGGTGGACCGGCGTGTTGTCGGACCGGTGGGACATCGGCGACAAGCCCAACGGCGGCTACCTCCTCGCCGCCGCGATCCGCGCCATGGCCGGGGCGCTCGGTCCCGAACACCCCCATCCGTTCTCCGTCAACGCGCACTACCTCCGACCCGGTGAAGCCGGTCCGGTCAGCGTCGATGTCGACACCGTCCGCCAGGGACGAACCCTCTCGACCGTTACCGGATCGCTCGTGCAATCCGGCAAAGAACGGCTCCGGCTTCTCGGCTCGTTCGGCGATCTGACCCGAAACGGGGGCCCAAGCGTGGTCGCCGGATCACCGCCTGACATCCCACCGCCGGAGGAGTGTGTCCGCCGGGACACCAACGTGATGCACTACAAGCCATCGCGCATCGCCCAGAACATGGAAGTGCTCCTCAACCCGGCCACTGGCTGGGTGAAGGGCATCCCGAGCGGAGTCGCCGACATCTCCGGATGGCTGCGCTTCACCGACGGACGCGAGCCCGACGTGCTGTCGCTCGCACTCTTCGCCGACGCCATGCCGCCGGCGGTGTTCGAGGTGCTCCCCAACTCGCAATGGGTGCCTACCGTCGAGCTCACCGTGCACTTCCGCGCCGTGCCGGCGCCGGGTTGGCTGCGCGGGCGATTCGTCACCCGTTTCCTCGTCGGCGGGTTCTTCGAAGAAGACGGCGAGCTCTGGGATTCGACCGGACAGCTCGTGGCCCAATCCCGTCAGCTCGCGATGGTCATCCCCGCTCCGTCGGCGTAACCGTTCACACCATGGCGTCGAGCACAGCATCCATCAGCCGCGACGCGCCCTGACGGACCACATCGACGCACACCAGTCCCGTCTCTGCTTCGACCGCCTCGCACGCCGCAACGGCCTCGTCATCGGACGCAAGATGCCCGCAGTTCAAGGCGATGCCCCGCACCTTCGCCGGCGGGAACCCGATCCCCGCACCGGCCACCGACTCGTAGAGCGCCACCACCTCGCGCAGCGGCGGGATGACGAAGCTGTCCAGTCCGTTGAGCAGTGCGTGCTGCCCGGCCCGGTGCACGAGGATCAAGTCGGTTGGCATCGAGCCGCGCAGCAATGCCGCCCAGGCCGTGGAACCCGGGTGCAGCGCCGAGCCCTGACCCTCGATGTGCAAGATGTCCTGTTCGGACCCGTGCTTCATCACCTGTGCCTCGACGGAGCCCGAGGCGAAGTCGACCCGCACGGCATCGAGCGGCACACCGTCGCCGGTGATGCAGATGCCGATCTGTCCCGTGGCGATCAAACGCGAGCGGAGACCGCGCTGACGACACTCCCGGTCCATCTCGAGCGACGCCGTCATCTTGCCGATCGCCATGTCCGTTCCGACCGTGAGCACCCGTCGACAGGCGAGCGTGGCGGCGAGACCGCGGCCGCTGGTGAGTCCTGACGGCTCCTGGCGGACGTCCCAGATCCACGCGCCTTCGGCACGGCTGGCGGCGTACTCCGGATCGTCGGCATAGCGACCGTGGAGCCCGTTGACGAGCGACATTCCGCCCCGCAACGCGGTGAGGATCTCATCGCGATATCCAGGAGGGAGGATGCCGCCGCTGGTCGCCACGGCGACGACGAGGACGTCGGCACCGAGCACCAACGCGTCGGACGCGTTGCGAACGATCGGAACGGACGTCGCGATCCCCGTGATCTCCTGTAACGAACCACCCACGTGGTCGGCGTCGATCACGCAGGCGATCTCCGCGTCGCTGTAGCGGAGCAGTCCGAAGCCCATCTTGCCGTGGCGGTCGCGCAGATGTCCGTGCATGAGCAGGGCGAGTCGATTGGACGGCTGAATCACGGTGAATCCCCAGAGAAGCTAAGTGAGCAGATGATCGACGACACCGAGACCGGGAAGGTCGTTCGGGACGATTCGTCCGTCCACATACGATGCACCCTCGAACGGATCGTCGAGAAGGTTGAGGTGACTGTCGAGGTCGACCGCGTCGACCAGCGGCGCCAACTGCGCACCCGCCGAAATGGCCAGCGATGACTCGCCCATGCACCCGATCATCACCCGGAGCCCATGGGCTCGGGCGGTGTGAATGATGCGGATGCCCTCACGGAGTCCGCCGCACTTCATCAGCTTGAAGTTCACCCCGTGCACCCGATCGGCGATGTCGGCAACATCCGCCGCGACGCGCACCGACTCGTCGGCGAAGATCGGAATGGTCGTCGTTCGGAACAACAGCGGCAGCTCATCCTCGAGACCCTGCGCAAGCGGCTGCTCCACCTCGATCACCCCACGCTCCGCGAGCCACTCGATCATGCTCTGCGCACCACTGACATCCCAGCCGCCGTTAGCGTCCACTCGCCACTTGGGCGTGAATCCCGCACGCCCCGCCGCCTCCTGCACCGCGACGAACATCTCTTGATCGGCATCAATGCCCGCCGTTTGTCCGAGCTTCACCTTCAGATACAACGCGCGCGTACGGTTGAGGATCTCCGGCACCACCTCGCGCATCACGTCGGGTGGATTGATCCCGATGGTGAGCGATGTCGCCGGCGCACGGGTCGCATCGAGGCCGAGGAGCCTCCACACCGGGCGGCCGAGGGACCGCCCCCACCAGTCGTGGCACGCCATGTCGAGAGCAGCCCGGACAGCACCTCGGTCCGGCGCGCCTATCCCTCGGAGCGCGCGATCGACACGATCGAACTCGTCCGGGGCTAGGTCGTGGAGGACACTCGCCCACTCCGTGAGATCCAGTTCCGCCGACTCCGCTGAATCGCCAGTGACGTCGGACGGCGCCATCTCGCCCATGCCCGACACGCCATCGTGTGAGACCGTGACCACGAGGTTGGTGGAACCGCGGATCGTTCCACGACTGATCGTCAACGGGTGTCGCTTCGTGAGATCGATTCGCCGCGACGTGATGAACACCGCGGCCGACGTTAGCGGCGCCGGACAACACCTTCGATCCCTACCCGAGCGATATCGGTGCGACACTGGCGGCGTGGATCCGAGCTTCGGCGAGTGGGACGTCATCGTCGTAGGTGCCGGCACCGCCGGATGTGTCGTCGCCGAGCGACTCAGCCGCGACCCCGCCGTCCGCGTGTTACTGATCGAGTCGGGGCCTGACGGGCCGACCGCCTCGGCCGATCTGTTCGCTGCTCTCAGCGCGCCCGGACGGCTCTGGCCGGACGTCAGGGCCCGCCGCAGTCCACTCGGACCCGTGCGGGTCTACCCGCGGGGTCGGGGCATCGGCGGAAGCAGTGCCGTCAACGGCCTCCTCGACCTCCGTCCGACGGGCGGCGACCTCGACCGGTGGGCTTCCGTCGGACTCGCGCTCGACACGTCCGTTCAACGAACCGTGGCGCAACTTCCGACCTCGAAGTGGGGTCCCGCCGACCGTGCGCTGGCCATGGCCGGCCATGCCGCCGGCCTTCCGCTCGTCCGCCGGGCCAGGGTCGACCAGGCGGGTATTGGCGCCGCCCCGCTCCACGCCCGCTTCGACGTCGACCGCCAGCTCCTCCGGGCGTCGACCGACGTCACCCACCTGGGCCCGGCGCGGCAACGACCGAACCTTGCCGTGCTGCCCGACACCGACGTGATCGAACTCACGGGGGCGGCCACCGGGGCAGTCGGCGGGGTCCGAGCAGAGACGGCGAACGGTCCCCGGACGATCAGCGCGCCTCTCACCGTCGTCTGCGCGGGATCCATCCACACCCCCGCCCTGCTGCTGCGCAGCGGACTCGCCCGGCCGGGCATCGGGCGCAACCTCGCCGATCACGCCGCCATCGGCGTCACGCTTCACCTTCGCGGGCCCGCCCCCGCCGCCACACCGACGACGTGCGCGCTCGGCCACACCGCCGGGGGCCTCCAGCTGCTCCCGCTGAATCGGCTCGGCACCACCGACGAACTGCGGATGCTCGGTGGGCTCCTCATCGGCGTCCTCGACAACCGCGGTCGGGGTTCCGTCAGCATCGACGAGGCCGGACGACCGGTACCGGAGTTCGACCTCCTCGGCGACCCACACGATCGCGCCGAGATCGTCCGCGCGACCCGGTTGCTCTTCGACATCGCGTCGCGCCCCGAGGTCCGAGCCGAAGCCACTCACGTGTCGATCGACGAGCGGGGAACACCGCTTGCCGATGCCATCGGCATGGACGACCGGACGCTCACCCGGTGGATCGAGCAGAACCTGGCCGACTACGTGCACGCCACCGGAACGTGTGCGTTCGGCTCGTCGGAGGACCCATCCGCGGTCGTCGGCCCCGGCGGGGTGGTGCACGGCACTACAGGGGTCGCCGTCATCGACGCGTCCGTGTTCCCGACCCCGCCCCGGGTGAACCCGTGGCGCGCCACCGTCATGCTGGCATCAGCCCTCGCCGACGACCTCGCCGCACTCCAGGGCGGGTACCGCTAAGGGTCTAGGGCAGCGGCCGCCAGCCGGCACCGGGTCCCGTGAGCGGGAGCGGCGGAGCCAACGGCGGCGGGTACCCGACGCTCCAGAGGCACAGTCCATCGGACGGAGCGAGCGAGTTGTGCCGCGTGCGCGCCGCCATCGTCTCCAGCACCGACCCCGCCGACCGACGGCCCCGCCCCACGTCGACGAGGAAGCCGACGATCGAACGGACCATCTGCTGGCAGAACGCCAACGCCTGTATCTCGAACTGCAGGACTCCCGAGCCGGTGTCGACCCACGTCGTGTCGGTCACCACGCGTTTCGTCGTCGCCCCCTCGACACCGTCGGGCGCTCGACAGAACGCGGCAAAGTCGTGATCGCCGATGAACGCGTCCGAGGCCAGGCGCATCACCGACAGGTCGAGCGGTTCGATCACGTGCCATGCCAGCCCGGCAAGGAACGGATCCGGCGTTGGGGTGTTGAGCACGGAGTATCGGTATCGACGCCATGCGGCGGAGAAGCGGGCGTCGAACTCCGGCGGCGCGACATCGACGCCCCGGATGGCGATGTGCGGTGCCAGCATCCCGTTCAGCGAACGCTCCACCCGGGCGCAGTCGATCCCCTGGACCAGCCGGGCCGCGTCGAACGCCGACCGGCCCATACCGCCGGCCGGCGGCATCACGTCGACGTGCACGACCTGTCCCCATGCATGCACCCCGGCATCGGTACGTCCACTTACAACCAACGCGAGGGCATCGACGCCGCCGGGCTCGCGCAGCACCTTCGCCAACGCGTCGAGCAGCACACCGCCGACCGTCTGCAGACCGGGCTGGGGAGAGATGCCGTGGAACGCATCGCCCCGATACGCCACCACCAGACGAAGGCGAACCCGACCTGGGGCGGGCGGACGGATCCGCTCCTCCTGGGTGGTGACCCAGCCGATACGGGGCGCCGCGGTCACCGGAACCCGAACGCGCCGCGAGGCGCCCGAAGGCGCCTCGCGAAGTTCACTCATGCACTGCTCCTGGCCGTCAGACGACAGACCAAGTTGCGCAGGCTCAGACGAGCTCAATACGCGCCATGGGGGCGTTGTCCCCGTGGCGCGGGCCGAGCTTGAGGATCCGGGTGTATCCGCCATTGCGCGAGGCGTAGCGGGGGCCGATCTCGGTGAAGAGCTTCGACGCCATGTCCTTGTCGCGGATGAACGCGACGACCTGGCGCTGATTGTGCAGATCACCCTTCTTGGCCTTCGTGATCATCCGTTCGGCGATCGGACGAAGAGCCTTCGCCTTCGCCTCGGTCGTCACGAGGTACTCGGCGGCGACGAGCGACGACACGAGGTTGGCAAGCAGCGCCTTCTGGTGCGACGCGTCGGAACCGAGACGGTGGCCGCGCTTTGGTGTCATAGGCATAGCTGTGACTCCCTTCGACTAGTTCTTCGTGCGCAGCGACAGACCGCGCTCGTCGAGTTTCTGGATGACTTCGTCCAACGACTTCTGGCCGAAGTTGGTGATTGCCAGCAGATCGTCCTCGGTCTGCATGCAGAGCTCGCCGATGGTGTTCACCTGGGCGCGCTTGAGGCAGTTGCGCGGACGCTCCGACAACTCGAGATCTTCGATCGCAAGGTCGAGGTCGGGCGAGCCCGAGCCGAGCGCCGACGTCTCGCCGAGCGAAAGGCCCTGAGGCTCTTCGCTCATGTCGGCCACGAGGCCGAACAGCGACCGCAGGGTGTCGCCGGCCGAGGCCAGCGCATCCTTCGGGCTGATCGAACCGTCGGTCTCGATGTCGAGGGTCAGCTTGTCGAAGTTGGTGGAGTGCTCGACGCGAGTTGCCTCGACGTTGAACGCCACACGGCGCACAGGCGAGAAGATCGAGTCGATTGGCACAACGCCGATAACCGACGACTTCTTGTTGCGTTCCGCCGACACGTAGCCACGGCCGCGCTCGACGGTGAGGTCGACAGCGAGCCGTCCCTTACCGTTGATCGTGGCGATGATCAGATCGGGATTCATGATCTCGACACCGGTCGGCAGCGGAATGTCGCCCGCCGTCGCCGTAGCGGGACCGCGAACGTCGAGACGAAGCTGGACCACGTCGTCGCCCTCAACCGAGATGACGATGTCTTTCAGGTTCAAGATGATGTCGGTGACATCTTCCTTGACGCCCGGAATGGTGGCGAACTCGTGGAGGGAATCGTCGAAGCGAACCTGCGTGATCGCAGCACCCGGGATCGACGACAGGAGCGTGCGCCGAAGCACCGCGCCGAGCGTGTTCCCGAATCCTGGCTCAAGAGGAGAGATCGAGAACCGCTGACGGCTCCCTTCCTCGTCGCCGATGGCCTCAACTGTGGGTCGTTGAATGATGAGCATGCGTAGACCTACTTGTTGTAGAGCTCGACGATGAGCGATTCGCGCACCGGCAGATCGATGTGTTCGCGCAGCGGGAGGTCACGGACGGTGATGG